>JAURXG010000562.1 GCA_030654555.1 Aquabacterium sp. | reverse complement strand
TGTTGCCGTTCCAGTTCACCTGGGCTGCAGTGGCAAGCTATTGCGGGCACGAAAGCGATGCTCAGGCGCAGCACTTCGGGCACCACGAGCACCAGGACCATGATGGCGCGGACGTGGATCAGGACAATGGGGACGCAGCTGGCCAGACGCTGGGCAGCGGCGATATCGACTGTGGGCATTGCCATGGCAGCTGCTCTGCCATGCCCGCACCCGGCGATGGCTTGATGCCACTCGCCTCCGGCTCGCATCCGGTCACGCTGGTCGAGGGCATCGTGCGCACGCTGACGCACAGCCCGCCCGAGCGCCCTCAGTGGGCACCCCTCGCCTGATCGGCGAGGCGGCCACTTCCTCTTCCTGAAGCCCGTTCGCGCCTGACCGCGTGTCGTCACTGACGGCACCTCAGCTGCGACGCGACCTCCTGGGTCGCCCTTGCCGATCTCCCGTGAGTTGTTCTCAACACTGGAGCATCGGATGCACCGACGAAATTTCATTGCGCACGCACGCTGGCGAACGACCGCCAAGTGCACGCTGGCGATCGCACTCGTACCCGCACACGCACTTACCGTCGCACTTGCACTGAGCGTTGCCTCAGCAGGCGCGTTGGCCCAGACCGCCGCGAAGCCCGAGGGGCTGACGCTGAGCCAGGCTTTCGAGGCGGCATGGGCGCGACAACCCGAGCTGGCCGCCCTGGCGGCCCGCCGGGACTCAGCACGGGCACAGCAGCAAGCCGCGCAGTCCTGGACCCCCGAGCCTGTGGCGGTGGAACTGACTGGCAAGACCGACCGTCTGAACCGGAACCTCGGCACACGCGAGTACGAGGCAGGCGTTGCGATCCCCCTGTGGCTGCCTGGCGAGCGCGGGCGCAGTCAGGCGCTGGCCCAGGCTGAAGGCCGCGCTGTCGAAAGCCGCACCACCGCCGCCCAACTGCGGGTAGCCGCCGCCGTGCGTGAAGCCTGGTGGAACTGGCAACGCGCGCGTGCCGATGCCGCCACCGCACAGGGCCAACTCGACAACGCGCAACGAATCGCGGCCGATGTGGCCAAACGGCTCAAGGCCGGCGATCTGGCACAAGCCGATCAGCACCAGGCCGACGGCGCCGTGGCTGCCGCCCAGGCGACGGTGGCGCAAGCGCAAGCCGCCGTGATCGTGACCGAGCAGTCCTTGCGCACGCTGGTGGCGTCGCCCAGCCTCGCGCTCACAGCCGGGCCGGGCGATCTCATCGCCGAGCCCGAGCCGAGCACAGCGGGAACCGACATCGACACGCACGGCGAGTTGCTGGCGCTGAAGGACCGCGCCGCGGTGGCCGAAGGCGTGGCGGCCCTGGCGGCCACGCAGTCGCGCGCCAACCCCGAACTGACGATCGCCACCACGCGCGACCGTGGTGCCTCCGGCGAGGCCTGGCAACAGACCTTCACGGTCGGCGTGCGCATTCCCTTCGGGCCGGGCCCGCGTCACGACGCGCGCACGGCCGCCGCGCGGGCAGAGACTGTCGAGTTGCAGGTGCAGCTGAATCTGGAGCGGTCCCGGCTGGCGGGCGAACGCGACTCGGCCAAGGCACGCACCGAATCGGCCCGGCTTCAGCTGGCAGCGGCCGAGCGCCGCGCACAGCTGGCGCGCGAGTCCCGTGGCTTCTTCGACAAGTCCTTCCGCCTGGGCGAGACCGATCTGCCGACCCGGCTGCGCATCGAGGCCGAAGCGGCCGAGGCCGAACGACAGACCGCACGCGCCCGCATCGAGCTCGCAGCCGCCATCTCCGCATGGCGCCAGGCGCTCGGCTTGTTGCCGCAGTGAAGCCCGCCGCAGCGATGAAGCCAACCGACGCTCTACCGAACACCTCTTCCGGACATCACCCATGAAACCCTTCCACACTCTGGTCGCGATTCCTCTCGCGATCCTGATCCTGGCACCGACACTTGCGATGGCAGGCGACGGTCACGACCACGGCGAAGCCGCGCCCACGGCCACCGGCCCCGCCCTGCCCCGATTCGCCGCTGTGTCGGACCTGTTCGAACTTGTCGGCGTGCTCAATGGCAAGCAGATCACGCTGTACCTTGACCGTGTCGCCGACAACAGCCCGATCACAGAAGCCCAGATCGAGCTCGAGATCGGCGGCAAGAAGTTCAAGGCGGCCAAGCAAGGCACAGACGAGTTCGAAGTCGTGCTGGCCGAAGCGCCCAAGCCTGGCGTCCTGCCGATCACCGCCACGGTGAGCGCCGGGTCCGACGCCGACCTGCTGGCCGGCGAGCTCGACATCCACGAAGCCGCACACGCGGATGAGGCGCCCCATGCCCACTCGTGGAAGGAATATGCCGGCTGGGCGGCGGGAGGGGTCGCCGTGCTGGCGATCCTGCTGACGGTCGGTCGCCGTGTGCCGACGTCGCGCCAGACCCGTGTCGGAGGTGTTGAATGAAGCACGCTCGCATCCCTTTCAATGCTCGCCTGGCGGTGATCGCCAGCATCGCGCTGGTGCTGTTCGCGGTGCCTCTGGCCCGGGCCGGCGAGGGCCATGACCATGGCGACGGCGGTGCTGCACCCAGCGCCAATGGCCCGCAGCGTCTGCCTGACGGCAGCGTTTTCCTGCCCAAGCCGGCGCAGCGCCAGCTGGGTGTGCGCACCATGGCCACTGTAGAAGCCGAACTTCCGCGCTCGGTGGAACTCACAGGCAAGGTCCTGATGGACCCGAATGCCGGCGGCAAAGTGCAGCCGCTGAATGCGGGCCGCATCGAACCCGGCCCGCGCGGCCTGCCCAACCCGGGCCAGGCGGTGCGCAAGGGCGAGGTGCTGGCCTACGTGGTGCCATCGGCAGCACCCATCGAACGCTCCAACCAGTCGTCCCAGCTGGCCGAGCTGCGCGCGGCCAAGTCACTGGCCGACAAGCGTGTGGCTCGCCTGAAGGAACTGGCGGACACGGTGCCGCGCAAGGACATCGAGGCCGCAGAAAGCGAGTCCGCAAGTCTGGCCGAGCGCATTGCCGCGATCGGTGGCGGCCTGGCCACGCGTGAAGCCCTCGTGGCGCCCGTGTCCGGTGTCATCGCATCGGCCCATGCGGTGGCGGGCCAGGTGGTGGATGCGCGCGAGCTGGTGTTCGAGATCGTCGACCCGAGTCGCCTGCGCATCGAGGCGCTGGCCTTCGATCCTGCCCTGGCGGCGAATGTGGGCAGCGCCACGCTGTCCATCGGCAACCAGCGCGTGCCGCTGGAGTTCATCGGTGCTGCGCGCAGCCTGCGCGAGCAGGCGCTGCCGCTGGGCTTCCGCGCCCAGGGCGCTGCCCTCAACAACCTAGCCGTCGGCCAGCCGGTGCGTGTGTTCGTGCAGACCAAGGAGAAGGTCAAGGGGCTGGCGGTCCCGGTCGCTTCGCTGATGAAGAACCCCGCCAACCAGACCATCGTCTGGGTCAAGACCGCACCGGAACGTTTCGAACCGCGCACGGTCACCACCGAATCGCTGGACGGCATCAGCGTGTCGGTCACCGCCGGCCTGAAGGCCGGCGACAAGGTCGCCACCCAGGGCGCCACCTTGATCAACCAGGTGCGCTGACATGTTCAAGTGGCTACTCGACAACAGCCTCGGCAACCGGCTGCTGGTGATCATCGCGAGCGTGGTGCTGATGGCCTACGGCGCGTTCACGCTGACGCGCACGCCGGTGGACGTGTTCCCCGACCTCAACAAGCCCACGGTGACCATCATCACCGAGGCCGGCGGCATGGCCGCCGAGGAAGTGGAACAGCTGATCACCTTCCCGCTGGAAACCACGATGAACGGCCTGCCGGGTGTGGAGACGATCCGCTCCACTTCGTCGGCCGGCCTGTCCTTCATCTACGTCACCTTCGACTGGAGCACCGACATCTTCCGCGCCCGGCAGCTCGTCAGCGAGCGGCTGGCGGCGATGGAAGAGGGCATTGCCGAAGGCGTGCTGCCGCGCATGGGCCCGATCAGCTCGATCATGGGCGAGATCATGCAGATCGCCATTCCGGTGGACACCGCGAAGATCAGCGCGATGGCGGTGCGTGAGTACGCCGACTGGGTGCTGCGCCCTCGCCTGCTGTCGGTGCAGGGCGTGGCGCAAGTCATCCCCATCGGCGGTGAGGTGCGGCAGTTCCAGGTGCAACCCAACACCGTGCGCATGGCCGAACTCGGCATCACGCACGAGCAGTTGGAAGCGGCACTGAAGGGCTACTCCAGCAACACCTCGGGTGGCTTCCTGGAGCTGAACGGGCGTGAGTACCTGATCCGCAACCTGGGCCGCACATCGCTGCTGGACGACCTGAAGAACCTGGCCCTGACATCCAAGGCGGGCCAACCGATCCTGATGCGCCAGATCGCCGAGGTCACTTTTGCCGCCGCCACCAAGCGGGGCGACGCAGGATACGAAGGCCAGCCGGCCGTGATCCTGGGCATCCAGAAGCAGCCTTCGGCCGACACCATCGCGCTGACGCGGAACATCGAGGAAGCCCTCGCGGGCCTCAAGACCTCGCTGCCGGCCGGCATGCAGGAGCCCAAGGTCACCTTCCGTCAGGCCAGCTTCATCGAAGCATCGATCACCACGCTGCAGGGCAAGCTGATCGGCGCTTCGGTGTTCGTGGCCGTGATCCTGTTCTTCTTCCTCGGCACGTTGCGGCCCACGATCATCGCGTTGACCGCGATCCCGGTGTCGATCTTCATCACGGCCTTGGTTTTCCGCTACTTCGGCCTGTCGATCAACACCATGACGCTGGGCGGTTTGGCCATCGCCATCGGCGGCCTCGTGGACGACGCGGTGGTGGGCGTCGAGAACGTGCTGCGCCGCTTGAAGGAAGACCGCGCCAAACACCCGCACTCGCGCATCCACCCGTTGGAAGTGGTGGCACACGCCACGATGGAAGTCCGATCGGCGATCTTGTACGCCACGGTGATCATCGTGCTGGTGTTCATCCCGCTGTTTGCGCTGCCGGGCCTGGAAGGCAAGCTCTTCGTGCCACTGGGCATCGCCTTCATCGTGTCGACGCTGGCCTCGCTGATCGTTTCCGTCACGGTCACGCCGGTACTCAGCTTCTACCTGCTGCCGCGCATGAAGAACCTCGACCATGGCGACACGAAGGTGCTGCGCTGGTTGAAGTCGGCCTACCAGTCGTCTCTGCAGTCCGTGCTGAACGCGCCGAAGGCGGCGATGGCCGCAGCCGGCGTGGCGGTGGTAGTGGCGGCGGCGGCCGTGCCGTTCTTTCCGACCACCTTCCTGCCACCGTTCAACGAAGGCACGCTGCTGATCGGCCTGCGCCTGAATCCTGGTGTCACGCTGGCCGAAACCTCGGCGCTGGCGCGTCAGGCCGAGGTGCTGGTGAGCCAGGTGCCCGAGGTCACGCACGTCGGCCGGCGCAGCGGCCGGGCCGAGCTGGACGAACACGCCGAAGGGGTGCACGTCAGCGAGCTCGACGTCGGTCTGAAACCCACCGCCGAGCTGACGCGCACGATGGACGAGATCAAGGCCGACATCCGCGCGCGGCTGATCAACCTGCCGGCCGCACTGGAGATCGGCCAGCCGATCTCGCACCGCATCGACCACATGCTCTCGGGTGTGCGCTCGCAGATCGCCATCAAGATTTTCGGCGAGGACCTGGACGCCCTGCGTGGCCAGGCCGATGTGCTGCGTGCGAAGCTGGCCGCCATCCCCGGCATCGCCGATCTGCAGATCGAAAAGCAGGTGCTGGCGCCGCAGATCAAGGTACGTGTGGACTACGCCGCCGCGGCCCAGTACGGCGTGCCGGCGCCCCAGGTGTTGACGACGCTGCAGAACCTGGTCGAAGGCGAGAAGATCACCCAGATCGTAGAAGGCAGCCGCCGATTCGCGCTGGTGGTGCGCTTGCCAGAATCGGCGCGCTCGGTGGAAGGCCTGGGCCAGATCCTGATCGAGACGCCGAACGGCCGCATCCCGCTGTCGAAGATCGCGACCATCGAAGACGGCGACGGCCCGAATCAGATCAGCCGCGACGACGGCAAGCGGCGCATCGTGTTGTCGGCCAATGCGTCAGGGCGGGCCTTGTCGGAGATCGTGGCCGACATCCGCAAGGTGGTGGCCGAGACGAAGCTTCCCGAGGGCTACTTCATCACCCTGGGCGGCCAGTTCCAGGCGCAGGAAGAAGCCTCGCGCCTGGTGGGCCTGCTCAGCATCGTGTCGCTGACCTTGATGTTCGTGGTGCTCTACAGCCGCTACAAGTCCAGCGTGCTGGCGGCGCTGATCATGGTCAACATTCCCTTGGCTCTGGTCGGTGCGGTGCTGGGCTTGTGGCTGTCGGGCCAGCCCTTGTCCGTTGCCGCCTTGGTCGGCTTTATCACCCTGGCCGGCATCTCGGTGCGCAACGGCATCCTGAAGGTCAGCCACTACATCAACCTGATGCGCTTCGAGGGTGAGAACTTCGACCACAAGATGATCCTGCGTGGCTCGCTGGAACGTCTGAGCCCGGTGCTGATGACGGCGTTGGTCACCGCCTTCGCGCTGGCGCCTTTGCTGTTCGAGGCCGAGCAGCCCGGTACCGAGGTGCTGCACCCGGTGGCCGTGGTCATCTTTAGTGGCCTGATCAGTTCCACCCTGCTCGACACCTTCCTCACACCCGCGATGTTCTGGCTCTTCGGCCGCAAGCCCGCCGAAACGCTGATGGACAGCAAGGACGCCGAGGCACTTTGATCCCATCCCCCTGTCAACGCTTTCTAACCCCTGAAAGGACTCTCATGAAGACGCAAGCCTTCCTCGCTTCCATCACCCTCGCCCTGGCTGGTTCTGCCTTCGCCGCCGGTGACAAGCACGACCATGCCCACGAGCACAAGCCGCTGCATGGCGGCGTCGTGGTCGAGGTCAAGGACATGGACTACGAACT
>JAURXG010000558.1 GCA_030654555.1 Aquabacterium sp. | reverse complement strand
AAGGACGGCAAGCTGGTGCCGTTTGCACCCCGATCGGTGCTGCGCAACGTCTGCGAGCTGTACAACGCCAAGGGCTGGAAGGCGGTGGTGGCGCCCGAGCTGGAGTTCTACCTGGTCGCCCGCAACACCGACCCCGACATGCCGCTCAAGCCCCCCATCGGCCGCAGCGGCCGGGCCGAGACCTCGCGCCAGGCCTATTCGATCGACGCGGTCAACGAGTTCGACCCGCTGTTCGAGGACGTCTACGCCTACTGCGAAAAAATGGGCCTGAACGTCGACACCCTGATCCACGAGGTGGGCGCGGGCCAGATGGAGATCAACTTCTTCCACGACGAGCCGCTGGGCCTGGCCGACGAGGTGTTCCTGTTCAAGCGCACGGTGCGCGAGGCGGCCCTGCGCCACGACATGTTCGCCACCTTCATGGCCAAGCCCATCGCCGGCGAGCCGGGCAGCGCGATGCACATCCACCAGAGCCTGGTCGACCGCGCCACCGGTCAGAACATCTTCAGTAACCCCGATGGCAGCGCCAGCAAGGAGTTCTACTGGTTCATCGGCGGGCTGCAGCGCTACATCCCGGCGGCGATGGCGCTGTTCGCGCCCTATGTCAACAGCTACCGCCGGCTGGTGCGGGGCGTGGCCGCGCCGATCAACATCCAGTGGGGCACCGACAACCGCACCGTGGGCATCCGCAGCCCGCTGGCCAGCCCGCAGGCCCGGCGCATCGAGAACCGGGTGATAGGCGCCGATGCCAACCCCTACGTGGCGCTGGCCGCCACCATGGCCTGCGGCTACCTGGGCATCACCAAGAAGATCGAACCCACCGCCGAGTGCAAGGGCGACGCCTACCTGGGCGACTTTTCGCTGCCGCGCAGCCTGGGCGAGGCCTTGGAACTGCTGCGCGCTGAAAAGGATCTGCATGAGGTGTTGGGCGAGTCGTTCATCACCGTCTACACCGAGGTCAAGGAGATCGAGTACGCCGAGTTCATGAAAGTGATCTCGCCGTGGGAGCGCGAGCACCTGCTCCTTCATGTTTGAGCTTGATCTGCATCGCTTGAGGAACACACCATGACCACCACCGCCCGCAGCACCGCCAGCTGGCAAGCCGCCGATTCAGCCCATTTCCTGCACCCCTTCACCGACTTCCAGTCGCTGGCCAAGAAGGGCGCACGCATCATCACCAAGGCCGAGGGTATCTACCTCTGGGATTCGGACGGACACCAACTGCTCGACGCGATGTCGGGCCTGTGGTGCGTCAACGTCGGTTATGGCCAGCAGGCGCTGGTGGATGCCGCGGCCAAGCAGATGAAGGAACTGCCCTTCTACAACGCCTTCTTCCAGACCGCCACGCCACCGGCGATCGAACTGGCCGAACTGCTGGTGCAGGTGACGCCGCCGCAGTTCAACCATGTGTTTTTCTCGGGCTCTGGCTCCGAGGGCAACGACACCGTGGTGCGCATGGTGCGCCGCTA
>JAURXG010000534.1 GCA_030654555.1 Aquabacterium sp. | reverse complement strand
CCACGGCTTCACCTTTCTCCACCTGCATGTCGGCAATCACCACGGTGGCGCCGTTGGCGGCCAGCATGCGCGCCGTGCCTTCACCCAGGCCCGAAGCGCCGCCGGTGACGATGAAAACCTTGCCTGCGATGTCCATGGATGCTCCTTCTGGGATGGGGGAATGGGACGGGGGATGAAAGGACCGACGGCCACGCGATGCGTGGCCGTCGGCGATGGGATGCGATGCGGTGGTTTCAGCCGGCCAGCGCGGCCATCACGCGGGCCGTGATCTCGTCGACCGTGCCCAGCCCGGCGATGCGGGCATAACGCGGCGCCTGCGGATCGCCGGTGGCCGCCCAGCTGGCGTAATAGTCGACCAACGGGCGCGTCTGGCTCTGGTAGACGTCCAGGCGCTTGCGCACCGTGGCTTCGCTGTCGTCGTCGCGCTGGATCAGGTCTTCGCCGGTCAGGTCGTCCTTGCCGGCCACCTTGGGCGGGTTGAACTTGACGTGGTAGCTGCGGCCCGAGGGCTGGTGCACGCGCCGCCCGCTCATGCGCTCGATGATGGCCTCGTCGGGCACGTCGATCTCGAGCACCAGGTCGAGCTTGACGCCGGCGGCCTTCATCGCGTCGGCCTGCGGGATGGTGCGCGGGAAGCCGTCGAACAGGAAACCCTTGGCGCAGTCGGGCTGGGCGATGCGCTCCTTCACCAGGCCGATGATGATCTGATCGCTGACCAGGCCGCCCGCGTCCATCACCTGCTTGGCCGCGATGCCCATCTCGGTGCCGGCCTTGACGGCCGCACGCAGCATGTCGCCGGTGGAGATCTGCGGAATGCCGTACTTCTGGCAGATGTAGTTGGCTTGCGTGCCTTTGCCGGCGCCGGGCGCCCCCAACAGGATCAGTCTCATCCTTGCCTCGTCGTTTTGTGTGGATCTTGTGTGCCGCCACCGGCGGAATGACCCGGTACGGTGAACGGTATTGAAATCGAGAATAGCACGCCAGGCCCTGCGCCAAGCTGACGCGCGCGGGCGTTCGGCGGGCGCCTGCGAGGCCGCTGCGGTGCATCAGCCGGTGGCGAAGATCGCGCGAACGCGTGCCAGGTCTTCGGGGGTGTCGACGCCCGGTCCGGGCCGCTCGGCGCTGACATGCACGGCGATGCGCTCGCCATGCCACAGCACGCGCAGCTGCTCCAGCGATTCCAGTGTTTCCAGCGGCGCCACCGGCAGCGTGGGGAACTGGCGCAGGAAGCCGGCGCGGTAGGCATACAGCCCCACGTGGCGCAGCGGCGCCGGGGCGCTGGGCAACCGGTGGATGCCTTGCGCAAAGCCGTCGCGCCACCAGGCGATCGGCGCGCGCGAGAAATACAGCGCCCGGCCGGCGGCGTCCAGCACCACCTTCACGACGTTGGGGTTGGTGAACTCGGCCAGGTCGTCGATCTGATGCGCCACCGTGGCCATCACGCAATCGGGGCGCTGGCGCAGCAGCTGGGCGCAGGCGTCGATCATCGCCGGCGCGATCAGCGGCTCGTCGCCCTGCACGTTGACCACCACGGCGTCGCCGTCCAGGCCCAGCAGCGTGCAAGCTTCGGCCAGGCGGTCGCTGCCGCTGGGGTGATCGGTGCGGGTCAGCACGGCCTCGGTGCCGTGGGCCTGGCAGGCGGTGACGATGGACGGGGCATCGCCGGCCACCACCACGCGCGATGCGCCGCTGCGTGCGGCGGCCTGCGCCACCCGCACCACCATCGGCACGCCGGCGATGTCGGCCAGCGGCTTGTCGGGCAGGCGGCTGCTGGCCAGGCGCGCCGGGATCAGGACGGTGAAGCTCATCGCCAGGCCTCCGGCTTACAGCGGCGAGGGTGCGGGCGGCGGAAAGTCCTCGAGCACCCGGGCCTCGGCCTCCAGCATCACCGGGATGCCGTCGCGGATCGGGAAGCCCAGCCGGTCGGCCGGGCATTGCAGTTCGATCGGCCGCGACTGGGCATCGCGCGCCATCTGCAGCGGGCCCTTGCAGAGCGGGCAGACCAGCAGGTCGATCAGGCGGTGGTCGAGGCTCATGGCGATTTCTTGAATGGCGCGCACAGCGCGCGCAGGGCGTCGGCAAAGGCCGGCTCGGGCTGGAAGTCTAGCCTTGCCACCCAGACGCGGGTGCGGCCCATGCGCTCAGGTGGCAGCTTCACCGCATCCTTCTCGGTGACGATCACGTCGGGTGTGTCGGCCGGCCAGGGCAGGGGGTCGAAGCGGTGGTGGTCGCCGAGCGGCCGGCGCTGGATCTGCAGGCCCAGCGCCTCGAGCATCGCGAAGAAGGGCTCGGGCCTGGCGAGGCCCGCCGCGGCCTGCAGGGGAAGCCCCTGCAGGCGGGGCCAGCCGCCATCGGTGGGCAGCGGCCGGCCGGCCCACCAATCGGCCAAGGGCTGCACGCCCTGCAGGCGGCGCTGGCCGGTGAGGCCTGGCAGCGGTGTGCTGGCCCGCGCGGCGTTGTACAGCACCAACTGGTGCGGCGGCAGGCGCTGCGGCAGGTGCTGGCGCAACGGGCCGGCCGGCAGCAGCAGGCCGTTGCCGGCGCCGCGCTCGTCGAACACCAGCACGGCCATGTCGTGGTGCAGGCGGTGGTGCTGCAGGCCGTCGTCGGCGATCAGCAGGTCGACCTCGGGGTGCGCCCGGCACAGCGCACGGGCCGCCGCTGCGCGGTCGGCGCCCACCACCACCGGCGCGCCGGTGCGCAGGTGGATCAGCAGCGGCTCGTCGCCTACGTCCGCCGCGCTGCGCTGCCGGCTGACCGCCTCGACGCCACGACCCGAGCGGCCATGGCCGCGCGAGATGACGCCTGGCGTCCAGCCCTGCTGGCGCAGCAGATCGACCAGCGCCATCACGGTGGGCGTCTTGCCCGCGCCGCCGGCCACCAGGTTGCCCACCACCAGCACCGGCACCGGAGCGTGCTGAGCCTGGCAGATGCCCATGCGGTAAAGCCACCGGTGCGCCGCGCTCAAGGCGCCGTAGAGCCAGCTCAGCGGTTGCAGCAGCCGCGCGCCCGGCGATGGCGTGGGGCCCGGCCATTGCGCCACCACCCACGCCGCCCCGCGTCGGGCCAGGCCTGCGGCGGCCATGGCGGGGTCAGCGCGCGGCGCCGTCGGCCGGCAGCTGCGTGGCGAAGGTCAGCCGCGGCAGGTTGGCGCGGCGCGCCGCATCCAGCACGTTGATCACCGACTGGTGCGCGGCCATCGCGTCGGCCGAGACGATGACCACCGGCGCATTGCCCGCAGCGCCGGCGGCGCTGGTCAGCGCGGCGGCCAGCAGCTCGATGCTGCGGCCGTCCAGCGGCGTGCGGTTGATCGAGTAGCGGCCATCGGCGGCCACGCTGACCAGGATCTCGGCGGGCCGCTCGGCCAGCCGCTCGGCATTGGCGGTGGGCAGGTTGATCTGCAGCTCGGAGTAGCGGCTGTAGGTGGTCGACAGCATCAGGAAGATCAGCACCACCAGCAGCACGTCGATGAACGGGATCAGGTTGATCTCGGGCTCTTCGCTGCGGCGATGGCGGTGGAAGTTCATGCGCGGTGGTGCGGGTCGGTCACTGGCCGGCCGGACCGGTGCGCACCGCAAAGCGCATCAGGTGCGGCACCAGGCGCTCGGCGGCCTGTTCGAGGTTGATCAGGTGGTCGTCGACCACGCCGCGGAAGTAGCGGTAGAACATCAGCGCGGGGATGGCGATGATCAGGCCGAAGGCCGTGTTGTACAGCGCCACCGAGATGCCGTGCGCCAGTGCGGCCGGGTTGTTGACCCCGGTGGGGGCCTGCGAGCCGAAGATCTCGATCATGCCCACCTCCGTGCCCAGCAGGCCCAGCAGCGGCGCGGCCGCGGCGATGGTGCCCAGGGTGTTGAGGTAACGCTCCAGTTGCTGCGCTGCGGCGCGGCCGGCGCTCTCGAAGATCTGGCGCAGCGCACGCTCGGTGATGCGCGGCTCGACGATCACCGCGCGCAAGCCGGTGGCCAGCACCTGCCCCAGCACCGAGTTCTCGCTGAGCTTGTTGACCACGTCCATCGCCGGCAGGCTGCTGCGGCTGATGGCCATCACCTCGTCGAGCAGCGCGGCGGGCACGATGCGTGCCCTGCGCAGGCTCATCAGGCGCTCGATGACCAGCGCCAGCCCCACCACGGAGCACAGGAGCAAGGGCCAGATCGGCCAACCAGCGGCTTGTATGATCGACAGCAACAGGGGCCTCTTGGCGGTTGATGGCGGTTGGGAGTGGGGTCTGCGGGTGTGGCGCCAGGCGCTTGCCAGCGCACCGCACGCCCGATTATGGCCCGGTGGCCGATGGCGCCTGCCGCAGGTCGGGCCCGCCGCGCCCGATGTCCACACCGCGTCTGCCAACCATCCACCGAGTCTGTGGATAAGTTTGTGGGCAAACGAGTTGGCCGCCGCCAAAACCCGCGCAGTTGCTGGCCCGCCCTTGGTTTGCTGCAAATTTAGGCAGCCGATTTCATTTGAAAATCAATCACTTGCAACCCATTGACAGTTCCATGACAGGCCCTGCGGGCCCGCCGCGCGGCGTGCTGCGCGCAGTGGATTTCCGCGGCAGCCCCAGCGCGCGGGCAAACCGGTGCGAGCGCTGCGATGGCGTTGCCTGAGCCCGCGTCCGGCGTCGGCGCCACCCGCGCCTGGAGCGTGGCGGCGCTGCTGCTGGCCGTGGCCGACGCCTTGGCCTCGCGCCTGGGGGCGGTCACCGTGCGTGGCGAGATCTCGGGCTTCACCCGCGCGGCCAGCGGCCATTGCTACTTCACGCTGAAGGACAGTGAAGGCCAGGCTGCGCTGCTGCGCTGCGCGATGTTCCGCCGCGCAGCCAGCCTGCTCGACTTCCGGCCCGCCGACGGCCAGCAGGTGGAGCTGCGTGGCCGCATCACGGTGTACGAGGCGCGCGGCGAACTGCAGTGCGTGGTCGAGGCGCTGCAACGGCTGGGTGATGGCTCGCTGTACGAGTTGTTCATGCGGCTGAAGGCGCGGCTGGCGGCGGCCGGCCTGTTCGACGCCGACCGCAAGCGCGCGCTGCCGACGCACCCGCGGGCGTTGGGCGTGGTCACGTCGCTGGGCGCGGCGGCGCTGCACGACGTGCTCACCGCGATCGCGCGGCGCGCGCCGCATGTGCGGGTGGTGGTCTATCCCAGCGCCGTGCAGGGGCCCGAGGCGCCGGCGCAACTGGTGCAGGCCATCGCCCTGGCCAATGCCCGCGACGAGGTGGACGGGTTGATCGTCTGCCGCGGTGGCGGCTCGCTCGAAGACCTGTGGGCTTTCAACGATGAGGCGGTGGTGCGCGCCGTGGCCGCCAGCCGGCTGCCGGTGGTCTGCGGCGTGGGCCACGAGACCGACGTCAGCCTGGCCGAACTGGCCGCCGACCTGCGCGCGCCCACGCCCACCGCGGCGGCCGAGCTGGCCACGCCGGTGCGCGCCGAGGCGCTGGCGCGGCTGCAGTCGCTGGCGCTGGCCTTGCGCCGCGCGGTGGGACGGCGGCTCGACCAGCATGCGCAGCGGCTGGACCGGCTGGGGCTGCAGATGGGCCGGCCGGCGCGGGTGCTCGACCAGCAGGCCGGCCGGCTCGACCGGCTGCAGGCGCGCCACGGGCAGGCGCTGGCAACGGCGCTGGCGCAGCGCCAGCGCCGCCTCGACGAGCTGGGCCAGCGCCTGCATGCCGCCGGCCGCGCCCAATGCCAGCGCCAGGGCGAGGTGCTGGCGCGGCTGGCCTTGCGGCTGGCCGCCAACGATCCGCACCAGGTGCTGGCGCGCGGTTATGCCTGGCTGGCCGATGGCCGCGGGCGGCCGGTCACCCAGGCGGCGGGCCTGCAGCCGGGCACCGAGCTCAGCGCGCAGTGGGCCGACGGGCGTGCGGCGGTGCAGGTGCTGAGCGTCACGCCCGGCCCGGCCGATGCGCTGGCACCGCCTCCGGTGCGCAAGGCGCGCGCCGCCCGCAAGGCCGTGGCGCGCAAGCCAAACCCCTGAACGTCGCGGGCGGCAGGTGCGCTGCCTACAATCCCCCGCTGTCGATCTTCGCAACCCAGGCGCCCGTCTGTCCCGGCCGGCGCCGCACCCGCCAAGGATGCCTTCCATGAGCTACACGCTGCCTGCCCTGCCTTACGCCACCAATGCCCTGGCGCCGCACATCTCGCCCGAAACCTTCGAGTTCCACTACGGCAAGCACCACCAGGCCTATGTGACCAACCTGAACAACC
>JAURXG010000530.1 GCA_030654555.1 Aquabacterium sp. | reverse complement strand
CCACAAGGGCCACCCCGAGGTCGAGGGCACGATGGGCCAGCTGGGCGAGGGCATCTACCTGGTCGAGGACGTCGAGGACGTGGCCGGCGTGCAGCCGCGCGGCCCGCTGCTGGCGGTGGTGACCCAGACCACGCTGAGCGTGGACGACGCCGCGGCGATCCTGGCGGAGGTCAAGCGGCGCTTCCCCCATGTGCGCGAGCCCAAGCAGCAGGACATCTGCTACGCCACGCAGAACCGCCAGGACGCGATCAAGATCATGGCGCCGCAGGTCGACATCGTCATCGTCGTCGGCAGCCCCACCAGCAGCAACAGCAACCGCCTGCGCGAGCTGGCCCAGCGACTGGGCACGCCCTCGCACATGGTCGATGCGGCCGAGGACCTACAGCCCGAGTGGTTCGAGGGCCGCCCGCGCGTGGGCCTGACGGCCGGCGCCTCGGCGCCCGACATCCTGGTGCAGCAGGTCATCGCCCGGCTCAAGGCCCTGGGCGCGCTGTCCATCCGGCGCATGGCCGGGGTGGAAGAGACGGTGCACTTCCCGCTGCCCAAGGGGCTGGGCGACAAGTCGATGAGCGAGTTCTCCGCGTCGCGATCCTGAGCCGCCGTCCGCACCCCATTCGATGCTGAACGGCACCCACGCGGTGCCGTTCCCACACTGCAAGACCTCCAAGGATAGACATGCTCGACATCAACCAACTGCGCCGCGACCTGCCGTCGGTGCTGGCCCGGCTGGAGGCGCGCAAGTCGCCGCAGCCCTTCCTCGACGTGCCGCGCTTCACCGCGCTGGAGGCCGAGCGCAAGACCCTGCAGACCCGCACCGAGGAACTGCAGGCGCGGCGCAACAGCCTGTCCAAGCAGATCGGCCAGGCCAAGGGCCGGGGCGAGGACACCAGCGCGACCATGGCCGAGGTGGCGGGCATCGCCGATGCGATGAAGGCCGGCGCCGAGCGGCTGGACGCGCTGCAGGCCGAGCTGGCGACGATGCTGATGAGCGTGCCCAACCTGCCCGATGCCGGCGTGCCGGTGGGGGCCGACGAGCACGCCAACACCGAGGTGCGCCGCTGGGGCACCCCGGGCAGCTACGCCTTCCCGGTCAAGGACCATGTCGACCTGGGCGCCCCGCTGGGGCTGGACTTCGAGACCGGCGCCAGGCTCAGCGGCTCGCGCTTCAGCTTCCTGAAGGGCCCGGCCGCGCGGCTGCACCGCGCGCTCGCCCAGTTCATGCTGGACGTGCAGACCACCGAGCACGGCTACACCGAGTGCTACACGCCCTACATCGTCAACCGCGAGATCCTGGAGGGCACCGGCCAGCTGCCCAAGTTCAAGGACGACATGTTCTGGGTCTCGCGCGGTGGCGACGAGTCGCAGCCCGAACAGTACCTGATCTCCACCAGCGAGATCTCGCTGACCAACACCGTGCGCGAGCAGATCCTCAAGGCCGAGGACCTGCCGATCAAGCTGACCGCGCACAGCCCGTGTTTCCGCTCCGAGGCCGGGTCGGCCGGGCGCGACACGCGCGGCATGATCCGCCAGCACCAGTTCGACCAGGTCGAGATGGTGCAGATCGTGGCGCCCGAGCACAGCGAGGCCACGCTCGAGCAGATGGTGGGCCATGCCGAGGCCATCCTGCAGAAGCTGGAGCTGCCGTACCGCGTGGTGCTGCTGTCCACCGGCGACATGGGCTTCGGCGCCACCAAGACCTACGACCTCGAGGTCTGGCTGCCGGCGCAGGACACCTACCGCGAGATCAGCTCGTGCAGCAACTGCGGCGCCTTCCAGGCGCGGCGCATGCAGGCGCGCTTCCGCAACCCGCAGGGCAAGACCGAGTTCGTGCACACGCTCAACGGCTCGGGTCTGGCGGTGGGCCGGGCGCTGGTGGCGGTGCTCGAGAACCACCAGCAGGCCGATGGCAGCATCCGCGTGCCGGCGGCGCTGCGCCCGTACCTGCGGGGCGCCGACCTGCTGCGGCCCTGATGGACGGCCTGAAATTTGGCGCTAGAATGGCGGGCTTCACCCACAGACCACGGGTGGCCTTGAATACCCGGAGAGGTGGCAGAGTGGTCGAATGCGCGGGACTCGAAATCCCGTGTACGTTTTCAACGTACCGTGGGTTCGAATCCCACCCTCTCCGCCAGACCGAAACCGCCCGTCCATCGCCTGCGATGACGGGCGTTTTTCTTGGGCTCGGGCTGCGGGCACAATCGCCCCCCATGCGCATCGGATCGGGTGTTCCACGGTGGTTGGCGGGCGGCTTGGCGGCGCTGCTGCTGGCGGGCTGCGCCTCGCGCTCGCATGACGTGGCACCCCGGCCCACCGATCCCTCCACCTACACCGCCTGGGGCTGCGACCGCCTGTTCGACGAGATCGACGCGGTGCAGCAGCGCGCTGCCGACGTGGCTTATGCGGTCGATTCACGTGCCGGCAACAACATGATCGCGCTGGGCCTGGGCGTCACCGTGTTCTGGCCCGCGCTGCTGGCCATGCGCCCCGACGGCATGGAGGCCGAGCAGCTGGCCGAACTGAAGGGCCGCTACGAGGCCCTGCGGCAGGTGGTGTCGCGGCGCCCCTGCGCCCCGCCGGCGCCGACCATGGCCGCCCAGCGCCAGGCCGCGCTGCCGGTGGCGCTGGGCGACCGGCTGGTCTACGAAGAGCGCTCCGGCCCGAATGGCGCGGCGCACCTGCTGGGCATGCAGGTGACCGCGCTGCGGCGCGACCAGATCGAGTTCCAGGTCGACCTCGACGGCCAGGCGCTGGGTGCCTCGTGGCGGCAAGACCTGTCGGGCAATCCGGTGCTCGAGTCACGCGCCCCGCTGATCGGCTGGCGCCGCCTGCTCAAACCCGACCTGGCGCTGGGCCAGGTGCTGTACGGTGAACTGGCCGCCGCCGATGAATCGATCCCCAGCGCCCGCGTGCGCGGCCAGGTGGTGGCCACCGGGCCGCAGACCGTGGCCGGCCGGTCCTTCGACGTGGCGGTGATCGAGCTGTTCGGTGAATCGCCGGCCTCGCGCAGCGGCTCGGGCGATCTCGGGCAGGGCAGCACCCGGCTGGATGGCGTGATGGCCGTCGACCGGCGCAGCGGCGTGCTGCTGCGCCTGGAGATGCGCAGCGCCAACGCCGACTTCGCCTTGCGCCGGCGCTTGCTGCGGGTCGAGGCGGCACCCCGCTGACCCCGGCACCGCCCGGTGCTTTTACCGATCTTTACGGTGTGAACAAGGCTGCGACATGGCCGCTGACCACAATGCGTTTCATCGATCCATCCTGAGGTGATTCAGATGAACCCGTTCACCAAGTCCTTCCCGTTGCGCCGCCTGGGCGCGGCCACCCTGCTGCTGGCGCTGGCGGGCGCCACGGCCAGCGCGGTGCAGGCCCAGCCGGCGATGCACCCGGGCGAGGGCGCGCGCCATGCCGCCCACCACCGCATGGGGCCCGGCGTGTCCGACGGCCCGATGATGCTGCAGCGTGCGCTCGACGCGGTCGGCGCCAGCGCCGAGCAGAAGACCAAGGTGCGCGACATCTTCAAGGCGGCGGGCGACGATCTGCGCCAGCAGCGCGACGAAGGCCAGGCCCTGCGCCAGCAGATGATGGCGCTGATGGCCGCGCCGCAGATCGACGCGGCCGCCGCCGAATCGCTGCGCCAGCAGCAGCAGGCGCGCCACGACGCGGCCAGCAAGCGTTGGCTGCAGGCGATGCTCGACGCGCATGCCGTGCTGACGCCCGAGCAGCGCCAGAAGCTGGCCGAGCGTTTGAAGACGCGCCACGAGATGATGCAGCGCCACCAGCGCGAGCGCGGCTCGGTGGACGCCCCGCGCAGCTGAGCGGCGGCGCGGGTTTGGTCAAGACGCTGTTGTATGTCGCCCCGGCGCGGTGTCGCGCCGGGGCGTTTCACTTTTGCGGGGGTGCAAGGCCATGACGGGCAAGCTGCTGCTGATCGACGACGACGCCCGCCTGACGGCCATGGTGGGCGACTACCTGCGTGCCAACGGCTACGAGGTGGAGACCGCCGGCACGCTGGCGGCCGGCCGCGAGCGCCTGCGGGGCGGGCCCTACGACGCGCTGGTGCTCGACCTGATGCTGCCCGATGGCGATGGCCTGGACCTCACGCGCGAACTGCGCGCCGATGCCCGGCTCAAGCGCCTGCCGCTGCTGATGCTGACCGCGCGCGGCGAGCCGCTGGACCGCGTGCTGGGGCTCGAGCTGGGCGCCGACGACTACCTGGCCAAGCCCTTCGAGGCGCGCGAGCTGCTGGCCCGCATCAAGGCGCTGCTGCGCCGCGCCAGCCCCGAGCCGGCGGACGACGAGTTGTTGCGCTTCGGCCGGCTCGAGATCGACCTGGGCGCGCGCCAGGCCCGCATCGACGGCAAGCCCGCCGACCTGACCGGGCACCAGTTCGACCTGCTGGTGGTGCTGGCGCAGAGCGCGGGCCGGGTGCTCAGCCGCGACCAGATCATGGACGCGCTCAAGGGCCATCCGATGGAGGCCTTCGACCGCAGCATCGACGTGCACGTCTCGCGCATCCGCGCCTGCATCGAGGACGATCCCAAGACGCCCAAGCGCGTGCTCACCGTGCGCGGCTCGGGCTACGTGTTCGCGCGCAAGCAGGACGCCGAGGATTGATGCTCGCGCGCCGGCAATCCGGGGCGGCGCGGGGGCGGCCTTGAAGTCGCTGTACCTGCGCATCTGGCTCACGGTGGTGGCCGCGCTGGCGCTGTTCGCGCTGGTCTCGGGCTGGATGTGGCAGCGCCATGTCGAGGACGAACGCCAGCGCTTCGAGACCGCTGCCAGCGAGCGTCTGGCGGCCTGGGCCGAGCTGGTGCAGCGCGCGCTGCCCAGCGCCGATGCGCCGACGGACGAGCAGGCCGAGGCCCTGCGTGAATGGTCCACCCGCCTGCGCGTGCCGCTGGCGCTGGACGACC
>JAURXG010000508.1 GCA_030654555.1 Aquabacterium sp. | reverse complement strand
CAGGCCCGGGTCGCCGCTGATGTGCGCCATGATGCGCAGCTCGATCTGCGAGTAGTCGGCCGACACGATCACGTGGCCCGGCGGGGCGATGAAGGCCTCGCGCACACGCCGGCCCTCGGCCGTGCGGATGGGGATGTTCTGCAGGTTGGGGTCGTTGCTGCTCAGCCGGCCGGTCACCGCCACCGCCTGCGCGTAGTTGGTGTGCACGCGGCCGGTGGCCGGGTTGACCATCAACGGCAGCTTGTCGGTGTAGGTGCCCTTCAACTTGGCCAGGCTGCGGTGCTCAAGGATGCGCGCGGGCAGCGGGTAGTCGGCCGCCAGCTCCTGCAGCACTTCTTCATCGGTGCTGGGCGCGCCGCTGGCGGTCTTCTTCTTCACCGGCAGGCCCAGCTGCACGAACAGGATCTCGCCGATCTGCTTGGGTGACCCCAGGTTGAACGGCTGGCCGGCGATCTCATAGGCCTGCTGCTCCAGCTGCAGCATGCGCTCGGCCAGCTGCTGGCTCTGCTGGGCCAGCACGGCGCTGTCGATCAGCACGCCGTGGCGCTCGATGCGCTGCAGCAGCATAGCCACCGGCATCTCGATGTCGCGGTAGACATGCAGCAGCCCCGGCACTGCCGCAAGACGCGGGAAGAGCGTCTGGTGCACCTGCAGCGTCATCTCGCTGTCCTCGCCGCTGTAGCGGGTGGCACGCTCCAGGTCGACCTGGCTGAACGGGATCTGGTTGACGCCCTTGCCGCACAGCTCCTCGTAGCTCAGGCCCTTGCGGTGCAGGTGACGCTCGGCCAGCTTCTCCAGGCTGTGGCCCAGGTGGGCCTCGAAGACATAACTCTCCAGCAGCGTGTCGTGCTGCCAGCCACGCACCGTGATGCCGTGGTTGGCCAGCACATGGGTGTCGTACTTGATGTTCTGGCCCACCTTGGGCGCGGCGGCGTCTTCCAGCCAGGGTTGCAGCAGGCCCAGCACCTCGTCGAACGGCAGCTGGTCGGGCGCGCCCGGAAAGTCGTGCCGCAGCGGCACGTAGGCCGCCTCGCCCGGCTGCACCGCAAAGCTGATGCCGACGATGCGCGCGCGCATCGGGTCGAGGCTGTCGGTCTCGGTGTCCAGCGCGGCCAGCGGCGCGGCGCGCAAGCGGGCCAGCCAGTGGGCCAGGCGCTCGCGGTCGAGCACGGTTTCGTAGTCACCCGCCAGGCCGCTGTGGTCGGGCGGCGCGGGCGCGGTGGTCGCGTCACCACCGTCGAACAATCCCAGGTTGGCCGAGGATGCCGCCGGCGCCACCGCCACGCCCAGCTCGGTCTCCAGCTCCTTGCGCCAGGCCTTGAAGCCGAAGCGCTGGTAGAAGTCCAGCAGCCCCGCCTGGTCCACCGGCTGCAGCGCCAGCGCCTCCACGCCCGGCCAGCCGGCCAGGTGGCCCGACAGGTCGCAGTCGGTCACCACGGTCACCAGCCGCCGGCCCTGCGGCAGCCAGTCGAGTGCCTTGCGCAGGTTCTCGCCCACGGCGCCCTTGATGCCGGCGGCCGCGGCGATCACGCCGTCCAGCGAGCCGTGCTCGGCGATCCACTTGGCGGCGGTCTTGGGGCCCACTTTTTCGACCCCCGGCACGTTGTCCACCGTGTCGCCCACCAGCGTGAGGTAGTCGACGATGCGCTCGGGCGGCACGCCGAACTTGGCCTTCACGCCCTCGATGTCGAGCCGCTCGTTGCTCATGGTGTTGATCAGCGTGACCTGCTGATTCACCAGTTGCGCCAGGTCCTTGTCGCCGGTGGAGATGATCACCCGGTGGCCGGCGGCCGCGCCCACCCGCGCCAGGGTGCCGATGGCGTCGTCGGCCTCGATGCCGGGCACCTCCAGCACCGGCCAGCCCAGCAGGCGCACCACCTCGTGGATGGCCGGGATCTGGGCGCGCAGGTCGTCGGGCATCGGCGCGCGCTGGGCCTTGTACTGGTCGTACCAGGCGTCGCGGAAGGTGGGGCCCGAGGCGTCGAACACGCAGGCCGCATGGCCGCCGGGCCCGCTGCCGATGACCTGCTCGCGCAGGCGCTTCATCATCGCCACCATGCCGTGGATGGCGCCGGTCGGGAAGCCGTCGGGCCCCCGCAGATCGGGCATCGCGTGGTAGGCGCGGTACAGGTAGCTGGAGCCGTCGACCAGCAGCAGCGTGGGCAGGGAGGCGGGGTGGGTGTCGCTCATGGCCATGATTGTGGTCGCGAA
This sequence comes from Aquabacterium sp., assembly GCA_030654555.1. Lineage (GTDB taxonomy): Bacteria > Pseudomonadota > Gammaproteobacteria > Burkholderiales > Burkholderiaceae_C > Pseudaquabacterium. Next base: position 3,400 of record JAURXG010000508.1, on the reverse strand, counting down.
TATCGCGGGCATGGTGCATCCGGCCGATCACCACCCGCCGCCTAGAATCACGCCATGAAGATCCTGATGCATGTCGCCACCGCCGCGCTGGGCCTGTGCCTGCTGGGCGGCTGTGCCAACGGCCCGCTGCGCGATGCCGCGGCCCATGCGGGGGCGCCGGCGGTGCAGAACCTGGTGCGGGAAGACGACCAGGTGCGCATCACCGAACTGCGTGTGCGCGGCCAGACCCAGCGCATCACCGTCGACCCCAAGGACAGCAGCGCCCCGCGCTATCAGATCACGCCGGCCGCGGGCGGCAGCGATCCGTCCAAGGCGCGCGACGGCACGGGCCAGCGGGTGTGGCCGGTGCTGAGCTTCTGATCCGGCGACGATGGCAGTCTTCACCGAAGTCTCGGCCGCCGAGGCCGGCGCGCTGACCGCGCGCCTGGACGCGGGCGACCTGGTCGCGCTGAAGGGCATCGGCGCGGGCATCGAGAACACCAACTACTTCGTCACCACCCGCCGTGGTGACACCACCCACGAATGGGTGCTGACGCTGTTCGAGCGGCTCACCGCCGAGCAGTTGCCCTTCTACCTGCGGCTGATGCAGCACCTGGCGCAGCGTGGCCTGCCGGTGCCCGAGCCACGCGCCGATGCCGGCGGCCAGATCCTGCACCAGGTGGCCGGCAAGCCCGCGGCGCTGGTGACGCGCCTGCCCGGCCACCACCAGCTGGCGCCCGACCTGCACCACTGCGCGCAGCTGGGCCGCCTGCTGGCCGGCATGCACCTGGCGGTGGCCGACTTCCCGCTCAAGCAGCCCAACCTGCGGGGGCTGTCCTGGTGGCTGACGATGGCCCCGGCTGTGCGCCGCTTTCTCGATGCCGAACAACGTCGCCTGCTCGACGAGGAGCTGGCCTTCCAGCAGCAGGTGGCCGCCTCGCGCGCCCATGCCGTGCTGCCACGCGGGGCCGTGCATGCCGACCTGTTCTGCGACAACGTGCTGTTCGACGGCCTGCCCGGCCACGAGAAGCTCACCGGCGCCTTCGACTTCTACTTCGCCGGCATCGACACCTTCGCCTACGACCTGGCCGTGTGCCTGAACGACTGGTGCCTGAACGCCGACGATGCCGCGCTCGACGAGCCGCGGGCCCAGGCGCTGGTGCAGGCCTACGAACAGGTGCGGCCGTTGACACCGGGTGAGGTGCGACTGATGCCGGCCCTGCTGCGCGCGGCCGCGCTGCGCTTCTGGCTGTCGCGGCTGGGCGACTGGCACCTGCCGCGCGCGGCCGCACTGCTCGAGCCCAAGGACCCGGGCCACTTCGAGCGCGTGCTGCGCGCGCGCATCACCACGCCCTGGCATCCCTCGCGCTGAGCGGCCCCACGCCAGCGCGCCCGATCCCGTTTCCAACCGCACACCACCGCCTCCACCGCACGCATGGGACTTCGACTTCATCCGGTAGCACCGCGCCAGGGCTGGTCCTGGCTGCGCAAGGGGCTGCAGCTGTGGGCGCGCCGCCCGCTGGCCTTCGTGGGCCTGTTCGTCTTCTTCCTGTTCAGCGTGCTGCTGCTGATGGTGGTGGTGCCGGTGCTGGGCGGGCCGCTGGGCATGGCGCTGCTGCCGATGCTGAGCCTGGGTTTCATGGTGGCCAGCCGCAGCGCGCTGGCCGGCGGGCCGGTGCACGTGGGCCAGCTGGCCGACGGCCTGCGCCATCCCGACCGCCAGCAACGCAAGGCCCAGTGGCTGCTGTGCGCGGGTTATGCACTGGGCACGCTGGTGGTGATCACGCTGGCCGACTGGGTGGACGGCGGCCTGTTCGACGACCTGCAGCGCGAGATGGCGCAGAGCAGCAGCGACGGCAAGCCGTCGCCGGCGCTGGATGCCATCCTGGCCGACCCGCGGCTGGTGCAGGGCATGGTGGTGCGCCTGGGGCTGGCCGGCCTGCTGTCGGTGCCGTTCTGGCATGCGCCGGCGCTGGTGCACTGGGGTGGCCAGAGTGCGTTGCAGGCGCTGTTCTCCAGCACCGTGGCGCTGTGGCGCACGCGTGGCGCCTTCACCGTCTACCTGCTGGGCTGGCTGGCGGCGATGGTGGCGGTGGGCGGCCTGGTGTCGATGGTGGCGCTGCTCACCGGCACGCGGCAGCTGATGGGGCTGCTGACGCTGCCGATCGGCCTAGTCTTCTCGGCCGCGTTCTACGTCTCTTTGTGGTTCAGTTTTGCCGATACCTTTGGCGCCGACCAGGAGACACTCTCGCCATGACGACCTCTCACCGCCGCGCTGCCTGGATCCGCCCTGCCACGCTGGCCGGCCTGCTGGCCGCCGCGCTGGCGGGCAGCGGCTGTGCGGTGGTGACCGTGGCGGGTGCCGCGGCCGGCGCGGCGATCAGCGTCACCGGCGCGGTGGTATCAACCGGGGTCAAGGTCACCGGCAAGGTGATCGAGAAGACCATCGACCTGGCCACGCCGGGCAGCTGACCGGCCGACCTCCGGCCCGTCAGCGGGCCAGGCTCAGCGCAGCAGCGCCTGCATCAGGTCCTTGAGCACGGCGGTCTTGTCGACGCTCAGGCACACCTGGGCATTCGGCGCACCGGCCACCTCCCGGGTGTCGCCGGCATCGCTGACCTCGATGCGCAGCGGCGTGGTCGGGCAGCGCTGCGGATTCAGCAGCCAGGCCACCGGCACCACGTCGAACAGCGTGGGCGTGGCGCTGGCCCAGGGTTGCCCGCCATGCGTCCACTGCAGGTACATCAGGGCCAGCGCGTCGGTCATGGCCGAGCCCTGGCTGAACAGCGCCGCGCGGCGCTGGTCGTCGAGCCGCACCAGCGTGGCGTCCAGCGGCATCATCACGATGGGCACGCCGCTGGCGAACAGGCTCTGCGCCGCGGCGGGATCGGACACGATGTTGTACTCGCGGTCGGGCGGCCGCGGCGGGCGGTAGTCGGACTGGCCGTAGCCCGCGCGCACCGAGCCGCCCATCATCACCACCTGCTTGAACAGCCGGAAACCCTGTGGATCGCGGTCGATTGCGGCCGCCAGGTTGGTCAGTGGGCCCAGCGCCAGCAGCGTGACCTGGCCGGGCTGGCGGCGGGCCAGTTGCAGAAGCGCGTCCACCGACCGGCCATCGGCCGGCGTCAGCGGCGCCGGCGGCCTGCCCGACGGACCGGTGGCCCAGCGCGCCTGCGAGAACAGCGTGGTGCTGGGCGTGGCCACGCCCTCGAACACCGGGATGCCGGCCTGGCCGGTCTCGCGCAGCAGCCGGTGCACCAGACGCACACGCAACGCCGTGTCGCCCCAGGAGGTGCTGATGCCCAGCAGCTGCAGGCGCGGGCTGGCCAGCAGCAGCGCCAGCGCAAAGCTGTCGTCGATGTCGTCGCCGATGTCGAGATCGACGACGACGGGCAGCGGCTCGGCCGCCGCCGCCGCG
>JAURXG010000505.1 GCA_030654555.1 Aquabacterium sp. | reverse complement strand
CGCGTGCCAGCGCGGCACGCTGGCGGCGCGCCTCGGCATCCCAGCGCATGGGCAGCCGTTGCACCAGCTCGTGGTCGGTGGCCGGCGTGTAGGGCGCGGCCTGCGCGGCCGGCAGCCACAGCGCCAGCAGGGCCAGCAGGGCCAGCAGCGTGGCGGCGTGGGAGGGGATCATCAAGGTCATGCGGCACTCCGGAAGAGACGCCGCGCGGGGGATGCAGCCTCCGCGCGGCGCGCCAGGCTCAGCGCAGGGCGATCGGCTCGTCGGTCTCGGAGGCGGGCGCCTGCAGCGCCGTCACGTCCAGCGGTTCGTCGCGCGACTCGGCGGTGGCCGTTTCGACATAGCGGCTGAAGGCGTCGGGCGACGCACTGGCGCTGGCCGGCACCGCGTCGTCGGCCGCCATGGTCCCTTCGGCGCCGTCGCCGCCGCCGCAGGCGGCCAGCAGCAGGCTGGTGGCCGCGCAGATCAGGTGGATCTTGTTCATGGCGCGTCCCTCAGCGGCTGCCGGCGAGCGGCGTGTTCAGGTACGGGAAGCCGGCGAGCAGCGGCACCACGGCCTGGTCCACCGCATCGTGCAGCTTGAAGGCGGTGGCGCCCAGCGGCACCGCCGCGGGGTTGCAGGCGGCGCCGAAGCCCAGCGCGTCGTTGTTGCCGTTGGCCAGACACAGCCCGCCCATCATCGCCACCAGCGCGACGTCGACCACGTCGTCCTTCGGCCGTCGCCCGTTCGGGAAGCCGGCGTTGTCGCTGCCGCCGGCCAGCAGGTTGCCGACCACGCCCAGCCGGTTCTGCTGGGCGAAGGGCACCGGCGCGATGGCGGTGTTCAGCCGCAGCATCTCCGAGGGGGTCACGGTCCGGGGCTGGTTCACGCCCTTGATGCCGGTGAGGAAGGTGGTGACCAGGTCGTTGCGCGGGAAGTTCGTCGGCGCGATGTTCGGCAGGCCCAGCGCGATCTCCAGCAGCGCCGGCAGCGTCGGGTTCGTCACGTAGTCGGCGAACTGGGCGTCAGCCGCGGGCTTGGAGGCGTTGAACTTGTCCTTGTCCTTCAGGCCGATCACCACCTCGTTGACCAGCGGCATGCCCAGGCGCGAGACCTGCACCCAGGCGCCGCCGGTCTTCTCGCTGGTCTGGTGGCCCGATGCCGGCTTGCCGTCGAGCAGCCGGGCCTGGCGCAGGCTGGCGGTGGTCCAGCCGCCGATCACGTCGTCGCCCTGTTCGCCGCTCTTCAGGCAACTCTTGTGCACTTCCAGCGACAGCGTGGTCACGTTCTTGTCGCCGATGGTGTTGGGCACGGCGCCGATCAGCGTCGGATCGGTGATCACCGACACCGGTGCGTTGACCAGGTCGAAGATGGTGCCCAGGTTGACGGCGAACGGGTCCTGCCGCTGGCCGACGAAGACCCGCGCCGGCTGGCTGCAGCCGGGGATGTTGGCGCTGTAGACATGCTTGGCGGCATAGGCCGCGTAGTTGGGGATGGTCTTGGTGCCGATGTTGTCCACCGGCTTGTCGAAGCTGGTGCTGCCGTTGGCGGCGTTGGTCACCGCCTGGACGACGCCCTTGCGGCGATCACCACGCACCACGCTGAGCGTGTAGCTCTCGCCCAGCTGCAGGTTGGAATCCTTGACGTTGGACACCGCACCGGCCTGGATCAGCGGGATGCCGACCGACTTGCCGCCGATGTTCAGGCTGACGCCGGCGCCGTTCCCCGCCAGTGCATTCTTGAAGCGGAACTGGAAGCTCAGGTCTTCCTTGGCATCGCCGTCGTTGTCGATGTGGATCTCGTAGAGCGCGTTCGGGTCCATCGAGAAGTAGTTGGGCCCGCCGTAGGCGTCCTGCAGCGGCTGGTAGTTGGCGATCAGCGTCACGTAGTCGCTGCGGCCGCTCTCGTAGCTGCGGAACAGGTAGAAGTCGGTGGCGTCGACCTTGGGCACGGTGGTGATGAACGGGGCCTCGCGGTGGCTGGTGGCCTGGGCGCCCCCGGCCAGCACGGCCAGGGCGAGTGGAACAGCGGCAAGGGCGCCGCCGATGCGGATGGGGTTCATGGAAGTCATCTCCTTCGGGCGATGGGCAGCGCGTGGTGCGCCGGATGCAGACGCCGCACGGTGGCGTCTGCAGGCCCTTACGCAGGCCGGTGCCGATCGGATGCAAGCCGCGGGCGCCGTGGCGCCCGGCCTCAGAGCTGCAGCTTGCCGAGCGAGACGATGGGCCCGGTGGGCGCACCGGTGGGCGAGCCGCCGCTGGGCTCGACGCTGACGGCGAAGGCCGCGGTGTCGCGCAGCAGCTGCGTGCGCAGCAGCGTGGTCGCGCCGCGACTCTGCACCAGCCCCAGCGAGCGCGGCGCGCCGGTGGCCGGCACGGCCCACAGCTCGAGCGCGCGGCCCGGCGTGAGCGACAGCTCGTTCAGCGGCTTGAGCACCAGCGCGCGGCCGTCGGCGCTGAGGCTGGCGACGAAGCTGGCGTTGAGCGCCTGCGCCGCCTCGGGGTTGGCGCCCAGCAGCACGACGATCGGCGCCTGCGGCGGCGGCACCTGGCTGGCCACCATGAACATCGCCAGTGCGGCGGCGGTGGCCAGGCCACTGGCCGTGCGCCACAGCGCCAGGCGCTGCCACCAAGGCAGCGTGGCCGCCTGGTCGTCGCGCTCGAACAACCGGCGCTCGATGCCTTGCCAGACCCGTTCGGGCGGGGCCACCGGGGCCACGCTGGCCGACAGCGGCGCCAGGCGCAACTGCCAGGCCGCGACGGCCTGCTGCAGCGCCGGATGCGCCGGCAGCAGGCGCTCGAAGCGCCGGCGTGCCGGCCCCTGGAGCGTGCCCATCACGTACTCGGCGGCCAGGCGGTCGGCCAGGTCTCGGCGGCTGTAGTCCACGTCAGGTCCCCACCGCCGCGCCCGCGGCCGAACGGCCCAGGCAGTCCTTCAGGGCCAGCAGGGCGCGGCGCACCCAGCTCTTGACGGTGCCCAGCGGCTGCACCAGGTGCTCGGCCACCTCGGCATGCGACAGGCCCTGGTAGTACGCCAGCGCCAGGCACTGCTGCTGCTCGGCCGACAGCTCACCGATGCAGTGCGTGACCTCGCGCGCCTGGGCGGCCTGCTGCAGCAGCTCCAGCGGCCCGGCATCGCCGCTGGGCAGGGCGGCCAGCAGGTCGACCTCGTCCTCGTCGTCGTTGCCCATCGTGTGGCGGCTGACGGTGGACACCTCGGTCTTGCTGCGGCGCCGGCTGTCGATCGCGCGGTTGCGCGCGATGCTGGTCAGCCAGGTCATGGGCTGGCTGCGCGTGGCGTCGAAGCCCTGCGCGGCACGCCAGATGTTGATGAAAATGTCCTGCAAGAGATCCTCGGCCAGGGCTCGGTCGGGTTGGATACGCAGGATCACGCCGAAGAGATGCGGGCTGGCCAGCCGGTAGAGCGTGGCCAATGCCGCACGATCGCCCAGCGCGACGCGGGCCAGTGCATCGGCCAGCGCTTCGCTGCGGTCGGACCATTCGGATCGGGGCGTGGCCAAGCGGGTGGTTCCTGTCGGCGTCTGAAGCGCCGCAGTATGCCCAAGCGCCGGCGCCCCGACGGCGCGCAGGTCACCCCGGTAGTTCCCAGCGTGGCGCCTGAGCGGGCGCTGCGGCATCATGCCGGTACCACCATGAACGATCCCATCCAGTTGCTGCACCTGGGCCCCGGCACGCCCGATCTGTGGACCTCGGCCTACGGCCCCTTCGTCGTGCACCCGGCCGGCTCGCTGGACGAGGTGACGACGGCGCTGGACCATCAAGCCTACGACGCCATCGTGATCCAGCCGGCCGATGCCCCGGGCCTGCCGGCACTGGCGGCCTGGCCCGGGCTGGCGCGCGCAGTGTTGGATTCGGCCGTGCTGGTGGTGGCCCCCGAGCCCGCCACCGCCGAGGCGCTGCGGCTGGTGCACCTGGGCGTGCAGGACGTGCTGCCGCAGCGCGAGGCCGATGGCGCCCAGCTGGCGCGCGCGGTGCGGCTGGCGGTCGAGCGCAAGCGGATCGAGCGCGCGGCGCGCAAGGCCTACGCCACCGACCTGGCCACCGGCCTGCCCAACCATGCCCAGCTGATGGAGCACATGTCGCATCTGCTGGCCCTGCGTGAGCGCGAGCCGGCAGCGATGGCGCTACTGGCGTTGCGCGTCGACGGCCTGGCCGCCACCGAGGCGCGGCTGGGCACCGAGGCGGCCAACGTGCTGCGCCGCAAGGTGGCCGTGCGCCTGCGCTCGGGCTTGCGCGCCAGCGACGTGGTGGCGTCGGTGGGCGTCGACAGCTTTGCGGTGCTGCTGGCCTGGATCGACGATCCGGCCGATGGCGAGCGCGTGGCGGCCAAGTTGGCGGCGTCGCTGAAGCGCCCGTTCACCGTCACCGGACAAGACGTGGCCGTGGCGGTGAGCGTGGGCGTGGCGCAGTACCCGATGCATGGCAAGGACGCCGAGGCGCTGCTTCGCAAGGCGCTGAGCCAGGCCGGCGAGAACCTGCCCTCGGGGCGCGGCGGTCTGGGACCGCGTTCCACCGGCGCGGCGGCGGCCAACGACGAGTAGCCGGCCCGCGCCGGGCGGTTACTTCAGGATGTCGCCCAGGCAGAGGTACTTGGTCTCGACGTAGTCGTCCATGCCCTGGTGGGCGCCTTCGCGGCCCAGGCCCGATTGCTTGACGCCGCCGAACGGCACCTCGGCGGTCGAGATCAGGCCGGTGTTGATGCCCACCATGCCGTACTCCAACGCCTCGCCGACGCGGAACACGCGCCCGATGTCGCGGCTGTAGAAGTAGCTGGCCAGGCCGAACTCGGTGTCGTTGGCCAAGGCGATGGCCTCGGCCTCGGTCTCGAAGCGGAACACCGGCGCCACCGGGCCGAAGGTCTCTTCCTTCGAGCACAGCATGTCGGGCGTCACGTCGGCCAGCACGGTGGGCGTGTAGAAGCGATCGCCCATGCCCGGTACACGTTCACCGCCCACCACCACCCGCGCGCCCTTGGCCAGCGCGTCGGCCACATGCGCCTCCACCTTGGTGATCGCCTGGTCGTCGATCATCGGGCCCTGGCTGACACCGGCCTCGAAGCCGTTGCCCACCTTGATGCCGCCGGCCTTGGCCGCCAGCTTCTCGACAACGCGGTCGTAGACGCCGGCCTGCACGTAGAAACGGTTGGCGCAGACGCAGGTCTGGCCGGCGTTGCGGTACTTGCTGACCATTGCGCCCTCGACGGCCGAGTCGATGTCGGCGTCGTCGAACACGATGAAGGGCGCGTTGCCACCCAGCTCGAGGCTGATCTTCTTGACCGTGGGGGCGCATTGCCGCGCCAGGATGCGGCCCACCTCGGTGGAGCCGGTGAACGACAGGTGGCGCACCACGTCGCTGCTGCACAGCACCTTGCCGACCTCGATCGACTGGTCGGCATCGGCGGTGAGGATGTTGAGCACGCCGGCGGGCATGCCGGCGCGCTGCGCCAGCTCGGCCACGGCCAGCGCCGACAGTGGCGTGGCCTCGGCCGGCTTGATCACCACCGTGCAGCCGGCGGCCAGCGCCGGCGCCACCTTGCGGGTGATCATCGCGATCGGGAAGTTCCACGGCGTGATCGCCGCGCACACGCCGATCGGCTGCTTGATGACGATGTAGCGCTTGTTGTTGTCGGTGGTCGGGATGGTCTCGCCGTAGACGCGCTTGGCCTGCTCGGCGAACCACTCGATGAAGCTGGCGCCGTAGCCCACCTCGCCCTTGGCCTCGGCCAGCGGCTTGCCCTGCTCGGCGGTCATGATGCGCGCCAGGTCGTCGGCATGCTGATGCAGCAGCGCGAACCACTTCATCATCACCGCGCCGCGCTCTTTGGCGGTCTTGGCGCGCCAGGGCCCCCAGGCTTTTTCGGCCGCGACGATGGCGT
>JAURXG010000504.1 GCA_030654555.1 Aquabacterium sp. | reverse complement strand
GGCGGCATGTTCAGCGTGCTGAAGGTGCGCGAGGGGCTGGCCGCGGGCGACTACCGCGACCCCGGCTGGTACAGCCATCCCGCCGGCACCATCGCCCGCGAGTGGACGGGCGAGGTGTCGGCACCGGCGCATGCGCCACCGCAGCGCAGCACACCGGCCGCAGCCACCGCCGGCAAGGCCCCGGCAGCGCCCGGCGGCACACCCACGCCCTGGCAGGCGCGCAAGCCGGCCGGCGGCGGCGGCGGCCATCAGCACTGACCCGCAACAGACCCTGGAGACGCCCATGACCCCCCTGTCCCCGTTGCGCGCCGCGACCCTGGCTTCGAGCCTGGCATTGGCGTCCATCAGCGCCATCGCCCATGGCGACGCCCACCCGGCCCAGCCCCGCGCGGCGCCGTCGACCGAGCAGCACGCCTGGGGCCGCGAGGGTGACCCCCGGCGCGTGACCCGCACCCTGACGATCGACATGAGCGACCGCATGCGCTTCAGCCCCGACGTGATCAAGGTCCGGCGGGGCGACACCGTGCGGCTGCGGGTGAAGAACAGCGGCGCGGCGATGCACGAGCTGGTGATTGGCACCGAGGCCGAACTGGTGGCGCACGCCGAGCTGATGAAGAAACACCCCGGCATGGAGCACGACGCGCCCTACATGGCCCATGTGGCGCCGCGCCGCCAGGCCGATCTGGTCTGGACCTTCAACCGCACCGGCACCTTCCACTACGGCTGCCTGATCCCCGGCCACTGGGAGGCCGGCATGAAGGGCCTGATCCAGGTGCAATGAGCACCCTGCCCCCACCCGGCCCCCACCCGGCTCACACACCCCCCCTGCAACCCGCCCCCGCGGCTGAAGGAGCTTCATGATGACCACCCCACTTCGTTCGCTGTTGATGATGGCCGGCCTGGCCGGCAGCTTGCTGGCCGGCACCGCCCTGGCCCAGTCCGCCGAGGCCGAGGTGCGCAAGATCGACCGCGCGCAAGGCAAGATCACGCTGCGCCACGGCGAGATCAAGAACCTGGACATGCCGCCGATGACGATGGTCTTCCGCGTGGCCGATCCCAAGCTGCTCGACGGCCTGGCCGAAGGCGCCAAGGTGCGCTTCGACGCCGAGAAGATCAATGGCCAGTACACCGTGGTGCGCCTCGTGGCGGCGCCTTGATCCGGCCCGTCGCGCACGGCACGGCTCGGGATGCGTCCCGCACGCGACGGGCCGCCGACGCGGCGCGCGGCTACGATGCGCGGCCCTTGCGACCCATCCCCATCCCCCCGGAGACGCCACCATGCCCACCACCCTCGCCACGCTGATCAACCACCAGGTGCGCCTGGCCGCACGCCCCGTGGGCCTGCCCAAGGCCAGCGACTGGCACCTCACCGCGGAGCCGGTCGCCGCGCCCGGTGACGGCGGCGTGCTGGTCAAGGTGCTGGCGCTGTCGCTCGACCCGGCGATGCGCGGCTGGATGAACGAAGGCCGCAGCTACATCCCGCCGGTGGGCATCGGCGAGGTGATGCGCGCCGGCGGCATCGGCACGGTGATCGCCTCCAGCCACCCCGGCTTCGCGGTCGGCGACGCGGTCAGCGGCATCCCCGGCGTGCAGGAATACTGGGCCCTGCCGGCCGACCAGGTGGCACGCAGCGGCCTGGCCAAGATCGACCTGCGCCTGGGCAGCGTGCCGCAATGGCTCAACGTGCTGGGCATGCCCGGCATGACCGGCTACTTCGGCCTGATGGACGTGGGCCAGCCGAAGGCGGGCGAGACCGTGGTGGTGTCGGGTGCTGCCGGTGCGGTAGGCCAGACCGTGGGCCAGATCGCCAAGATCAAGGGCTGCCGCGTGGTCGGCATCGCCGGCGGCCCGGCCAAGTGCGACTGGGTGGTCAAGGAGCTGGGCTTCGACGCCTGCATCGACTACAAGGCGCCGGCGCCTGAAGGTGCCAAGCGCTGGGATGCGGTGCGCGAGGGCCTGCGCCAGCACTGCCCCAAGGGCGTGGACATCTACTTCGACAACGTGGGCGGCGAGATCCTCGACACGGTGCTGGCCAAGATCAACCTGAAGGCCCGCATCATCATCTGCGGCGCCATCAGCCAGTACAACGCCACCAGCGCGGTGGCGGGCCCGAAGAACTACCTGTCGCTGCTGGTCAACCGCGCGCGCATGGAAGGCATCGTGGTGTTCGACTACGCCGACCGCTACCCCCAGGCCATCGCCGAGATGGCCGGCTACCTGAAGGACGGCCGCATGGTCAGCCGCGAGGACGTGATCGAGGGCGGCGTGGCCGCCTTTCCCGGCACGCTGAACAAGCTGTTCTCGGGCGAGAACTTCGGCAAGCTGGTGCTGAAGGTGGCCGACTACTGAGACCCGGCCACCCGGCTGCCGAATGACCAAGAGGCCCCGCGGGGCCTCTTTGCTTTGGGGGTTGCCGACGCTCAGAAGTGGATGCCGCGCATCATCTGCTGCAGCGCGATGGCCTCGGGCGACAGCTTGGGCTTGTCGCCCTTGGCGCCCTTGGCCGCGTCGCTGTCGGGGAACATGCGGAAGGTGGTGTTCATCACGATCTGCGCCACCCGCGGCGCCACCGCATGCAGCATCTGGCCGGCGATGCCCAGCCGCGTGGCCACCCGCACCGGCTTGTAGACGCAGGCCTGCGCGATCATGTCGGCCGCCTCCTCGGGCGCCAGGGTCGGCACGTTCTTGTAGATCTGCGTCGGCGCGATCATCGGCGTGCGCACCAGCGGCATGTTGATGGTGGTGAAGCTCACGCCCTGGTCGGCGAACTCGCTGCTGGCGCAGCGGGTCCAGGCGTCCAGCGCGGCCTTGCTGGCCACGTAGGCCGAGAAGCGTGGCGCGTTGGTCAGCACGCCGATCGAGCTGATGTTGACCACATGACCCTTGCGCTTCTTGACCATGCCCGGCAGCAGGCCCATGGTGACGCGCAGGCAGCCGAAGTAGTTCAGGCTCATCGTGCGCTCGAAGTCGTGGAAGCGGTCGTAGCTGTTCTCGATCGCGCGGCGGATCGAGCGGCCGGCGTTGTTGATCAGGAAATCGACGCCGCCGTGCTGCTCTTCGAGCGTCCGGCACAGTTCGGCACAGCCGGCCTCGTCGGCGATGTCGACCGAATAACTGAAGACCTGC
>JAURXG010000502.1 GCA_030654555.1 Aquabacterium sp. | reverse complement strand
CCGCCATGCGGTGCTCGCCGACCTGCACCGTCTCGATCAGGATGCCGCCCAGTTTGCGGCCGATGGGCGCAGCGGGCCCCGGCGGCGCCGGGTCGATCAGCAGCAGGTCGTTGGGCCACTTGATGCCCAGCCGCGGCGCCTGCCCGGGCTGTGGCGGATCCAGCGCCTCGGCCAGCGCCAGCCCCACGGCCAGCGACAGCCCCGACCAGTCGGCGGGTGCCAGCGGCAGCGACAGCGAGAAGGTGAGCGAGGCGCCGACCTCCGACTGCCAGGCCTTGCCCTGGCGGCCGCGGCCGTGGGTCTGCTGCTCGGCCACCAGCAGGCAGGGCTGGGTGTCGGCCTGGCGGCGGCCGGGGTGGTGGGCGGCTTCGGCGCCTTCGGGCGTGCGCGGCGCGCCGCGCAGGGTGTTGCTGCGCCGGGCCCGCTCCAGCAGCTCGGTGTTGGTCGATCCCAGACGCGCCACCACCTCCACGCTCAGCCCGGGCAGCAGCGGCTGCAGCTCGAGCCACAGCGCCTCGGCGCCCCAATGCAGGTGATGGCTGGTGGGCATCTCAGGTCTTGGCCGCGCGCTTTTCGCGTTTGGGCGCCAGCATGGTGCCGCGGCACTTGGGCGCGCCGCAGCGGCATTCGAAGCGCTTCTTCAGCGCCGGGGTGTAGCGCTCTTCGATCACCAGGCCGTAGTCGAAGAACAGCTCCTCGCCCGGCTGGATGTTGCGCAGCGCCAGCAGGTAGACCTGGCCCGAGTCGTCGTCGGCCTCGACGTTGGGCGCGCAGGAGTGGTTGATCCAGCGTGCCTCGTTGCCGTTGACGTTGCCGTCGATCACCAGCTCGTCGCTGAGATGGAAGTAGAAGGTGTGGTCGGGCTGGCTGGGGTCATGCGGATGGCGGCGCACCGCCTCCGACCAGGGGATCACCTCGCCGGTGTACTCCATCACCAACTCGTCCTTGCGGATGGGCACCAGCGCGAACACGCCCTTGCCGTGCACGCCGCTCTCGCGCACCTCCAGCCGGCCCGCGTAGGTGCCGGGCGCGGGCTTGGCCGGCGCATGGCGCGTGGCCTGGCGCGCTGCCGGATGCACCCCCTGCGCGGCCTTCTTCGCGGCCTTCTTTGCGGCCGGATCGGTGGACTGGCGGCGGGCTGCCTTCTTCACGGTCGCTTGCACGGCGGCTTTCATTGGGTAAAGTGAATTCATGGGCGCGCGCGTGTACACATGTGCAGGCGCGCGCGAAACGCAGCGGATTGTAGGCACGGGCCATGGTGGCCTTGCGGGGCCTGTCCAAGGGATATCACCAGACACATGAGCAAGACCCTCATCATTGCCGAGAAGCCCAGCGTGGCACAGGACATCGTGCGCGCGCTCACCCCGGTGGCAGGCAAGTTCGACAAGCATGAAGACCACTTCGAGAACGAGCGTTACGTCGTCAGCTCGGCGGTGGGCCATCTGGTGGAGATCAAGGCCCCGGACGAATACGACGTCAAGCGGGGCAAGTGGAGCTTCGCCCACCTGCCGGTGGTGCCGCCGCACTTCGACCTGGCGCCCATCGACAAGGCCAAGAGCCGGCTCAACGCGGTGGTCAAGCTGGTCAAGCGCAAGGACGTCACCGCGCTGATCAACGCCTGCGACGCGGGCCGCGAGGGCGAGCTGATCTTCCGGCTGATCGTGCAGTACGCCGACAACCTGAAGACGCCGCTGAACAAGCCGATCCAGCGGCTGTGGCTGCAGAGCATGACGCCGCAGGCGATCCGCGACGGCTTCGAGCACCTGCGAACGGACAAGCAGATGCTGGGTCTGGCCGACGCCGCGCGCAGCCGATCCGAGGCCGACTGGCTGGTGGGCATCAACGGCACGCGGGCGATGACGGCCTTCAACTCGCGCGACGGCGGCTTCTTCCTGACCACCGTGGGCCGGGTGCAGACGCCCACGCTGTCGATCATGGTCGAGCGCGAGGAGAAGATCCGCAAGCATGTCTCGCGCGACTACTGGGAGATCAAGGCCGGTTTTGCCGCGGCAGCGGGTGATTACGAAGGCAAGTGGTTCGACCCCAAGTTCAAGAAGGACGAGGACCCCGATCGCCGTGCCGACCGGCTGTGGAACGAGCGTGATGCCCAGGCCATCGCCGACGCGGTGCTGGGCAAGACCGGCACCGTCACCGAAGAGGCCAAGCCCAGCAACAGCACCTGCCCGGGGCTCTACGACCTGACCACGCTGCAGCGCGAGGCCAACAGCCGCTTCGGCTTCTCGGCCAAGACCACCTTGAGCATCGCCCAGGCGCTGTACGAGAAGCACAAGGTGCTGACCTACCCGCGGACCGACTCGCGCCACCTGCCCGAGGACTACCTGGCCACGGTGCGCGACACCTTCGGCATGATCGCCAGCGAGGACCTGCCCGGCCCGCTGAAGGCCCTGGCCCCGCATGCGCGCAAGGGCCTGGCCGAGGGCTACATCAAGCCCACCAAGCGGGTGTTCGACAACGCCAAGGTGTCGGACCACTTCGCCATCATCCCCACGCTGCTGGCGCCCAAGAGCCTGAGCGAGATCGAGGCCAAGCTCTACGACCTGGTGGTCAAGCGCTTCATCGCGGTGTTCTACCCGGCGGCCGAGTTCATGGTCACCACCCGCATCACGCAGATCGAGGGCCACCACTTCCAGACCAACGGCAAGGTGCTGGTCAACCCGGGCTGGCTGGCGGTCTACGGCAAGGAAGCGCAGGACGACGATGCCAGCCTGGTGCCGGTGCAGCCCAGCGAGCAGGTCGCCAACGAGCACGTCAGCGTCAATGCGCTGAAGACCAAGCCGCCGGCGCGCTACACCGAGGCCACCCTGCTCAGCGCGATGGAAGGCGCGGGCAAGCTGATCGACGACGACGAGCTGCGCGAGGCCATGGCCGAGAAGGGCCTGGGCACGCCCGCCACGCGCGCGCAGGTGATCGAAGGCCTGATCGCCGAGAAGTACATCCTGCGCGAGGGCCGCGAGCTGTGCCCCACCGCCAAGGCCTTCCAGCTGATGACGCTGCTGCGCGGCCTGGCCATCGAGGACCTGACCAAGCCCGAGCTCACCGGCAACTGGGAGCACCAGCTCGCCGAGATGGAGCATGGCCGCCTCAGCCGCGAGGCCTTCATGAAGGACATCGCGGCGATGGCCGAGCGCATCGTGCGCAAGGCCAAGGAGTACGACCGCGACACCATCCCCGGCGACTACGCCACGCTGGCCGCGCCCTGCCCCAACTGCGGCGGGGTGGTCAAGGAGAACTACCGCCGCTTCACCTGCACCGGGGCGGCCGGTGCCGGCGAGGGTTGCGGCTTCAGCATGACCAAGATCCCGGCCGGCCGCAGCTTCGAGTTGCACGAGGTCGAGACCTTCCTGCGCGAGCACCAGGTGGGCCCGCTCGAAGGCTTCCGCTCCAAGGCCGGCTGGCCGTTTTCCGCCGAGCTGAAGCTGGTGCGCGACGACGAGATCAACAACTGGAAGCTGGAGTTCGACTTCGGCGACGATGCCAAGGGCGCCGACGGCGAGGCGGTAGCGATCGACTTCAGCGGCCAGCCCTCGTTCGGCGCCTGCCCCAAGTGCAAGGGCCATGTCTACGAGCATGGCAGCAACTACGCCTGCGAGCATGCGGTGAGCGCGCCCGTCACCTGCGACTTCAAGACCGGCAAGATCATCCTCACCCAGCCGGTCAGCCATGAGCAGGTGACCAAGCTGCTGGCCACCGGCAAGACCGACCTGCTCGACGGCTTCGTCAGCAACCGCACCAAGCGCAAGTTCAAGGCCATGCTGGTGTGGGACGAGAAGGAAGGCAAGGTGGGCTTCGAGTTCGCGCCGCGCGGCGATGGCAAGGTACTCCCGGCGCGCAAGACCGCAGCCGCCAAGACCGCCCCCGCCAAGACCGCCGCCGCAGCACCGGCCAAGAAGGCCGCGCCCGCCAAGAAGGCCGCGGCGCGCAAGAAGGCGGCATGAGCGCGCCCGACCTGAAGCGCTCGGCATGACGCCCGGCTGGCCTTGCCTGCGCGCCGCGGGCGAGCACTGCGTGCTCGACCTGAGCGTGCAGCCCGGCGCCAAGCGCACCGGCATCGACGGCCTGCACGACGGTGCGCTGCGCGTGCGCCTGGCCGCGCCGCCGGTCGACGGCAAGGCCAATGCGGCGCTGCTGTCGTGGCTGGCCGACGAGCTGCGCTGCCCCAAGCGCGACCTCACGCTGCTGCGCGGCGAGGCCTCGCGCCGCAAGCAGGTGCAGGTGGCGCTGACCGAGCGCGCGGTGGCCACCTGGCTGGACAGGGTGCTGTGCCCCTGAACCCCGCGGCCCCTGCTGCGGGCCTGGTCGATCCCCCATGTCGCTGATCGTCTTCCACAAGCTGCTGGCCATCTTCATCGCGGTGGCCGTGGGCTGGTTCGCCGGCAAGCGGCGCTGGCTGGGCGAGGCCAGCGGCGGCAGCGATCCGGCGCGCCTGCTGGGCAACGCGGCCTTCTTCATCTTCGTGCCGGCGCTGCTGTTTCGCACCACCGCGCGGCTCGACCTGGCACGCATGCCCTGGTCCACGGTGATCGCCTACTTCGTGCCGGTGGTGGCGATGCTGCTGATGGTCTACGCGGGCGCGCGCCTGGCGCGGCGCGGCCAGCGCGCGGCGGACCTGGCCGCCGGCGAGGTGGCCGCGGCGCAGCCGGCATCGCGCGCCATCGCGGTGGTCTTCGGCAACACGGTGCAGATCGGCATCCCGCTGTCGGCGGCGCTGTTCGGCGAGGCCGGACTGGGCATCCACATCGCGCTGGTCAGCCTGCACGCG
>JAURXG010000499.1 GCA_030654555.1 Aquabacterium sp. | reverse complement strand
CCAGGTGTATGTGCAAAAAAGACCCGGCTTGCGCCGCGGTTATTTCGAGGTGTTGCCGCTGCTGACCGGTGACATCATCATCACGTTCAGCCCGGACGGTAATTCGCTCCCGGAATGCCTGCCACCGCTTGTCGCGAAGATGGAGGAAGGTTATGACAAGGTGCGCGCTGCCACCTTTGCCTATGAAGTGACCGCCATGCCCATGCTGACGGGCACGCTGATTACGGCGGCCGGGTTTTTGCCCATCGGCATCGCCAAGTCGGTGACCGGCGAGTACACCTTCGCGATCTTCGCCGTCACCTCGGCGGCGCTGGTCATCTCGTGGTTCGTCTCGGTGTACTTCGTGCCCTACCTGGGCGCCTGGCTGCTGCACACCCGGCCCAAGGTCGAGGGCGAGGCGCACGAGCTGTTCGACACGCCGTTCTACAACCGCTTCCGCCGGCTGGTGAACGCCTGCGTGCGCCACCGCTGGATCACGCTGGCGCTGACCGTGGCGCTGTTCGGCGCCGGTGTGTTCGCGCTGGGCAAGGTGCAGCAGCAGTTCTTTCCTGATTCGAGCCGGCCCGAGATCCTGGTCGACCTGTGGCTGCCCGAGGGCAGCACCCAGCGCGAGAGCGAGGCGCTGGCGCGGCGCTTCGAGGCGCGCATGATGAAGGAGCCCGATCTCGAGAGCGTCACCACCTGGATCGGCGCCGGCGTGCCGCGCTTCTACCTGCCGCTCAACCAGATCTTTCCGCAGCCCAACGCCAGCCAGGCGATCCTTCTGCCCAAGGACCTGGCCGCGCGCGAGCGCATCCGCAAGCAGCTGCCCGCGCTGCTGGCGGCCGAGTTCGCCGAGGCGCGCACGCGGGTGAAGGTGCTGCCCAACGGGCCGCCGGTGGACTACCCGGTGCAGTTCCGGGTGATGGGCGCCGACGTGGCGCTGGTGCGCCAGTACGGCGACCAGCTGAAGGCCATCCTGCGCGCGCAGCCCAGCATGCGCGGCGTCAACGACAACTGGAACGAGCAGATCAAGGTGCTGCACCTGGAGGTCGACCAGGACAAGGCACGCGCGCTGGGCGTCACCAGCCAGGCCATCGCGCAGACCTCGCGTGCCGGCCTGAGCGGCAGCACCGTCGGCCAGTACCGCGAGGGCGACAAGCTGATCGACATCGTGCTGCGCCAGCCGGCCGACGAGCGCGCGGTGCTCACCGACATCGCCAACGCCTACGTGCCCACCAGCACCGGCCGCAGCATCCCGCTGACGCAGATCGCGCGCATCGGCTTCGGCTGGGAGCCGGGCGTGCTGTGGCGCGAGGGCCGCCAGTTCGCCATCACCGTGCAGGGCGACGTGGTCGACGGCGTGCAGGGCCCTACCGTCACGAAGGCGGTGGCCGCGCAGGTGGCGGCGCTGAAGCAGCAGATGCCGCCCGGCTACGACATCCGCATCGCCGGCACCCAGGCCGAGAGCAGCAAGGGGCAGGGCGCCATCGCCGCCGGCGTGCCGATCATGCTGTTCATCATCTTCACGCTGCTGATGCTGCAGCTGCACAGCTTCTCGCGCGCGATGCTGGTGTTCCTGACCGGCCCGCTGGGCATCGCCGGGGTGGCCGGGGCCTTGCTGCTGTTCAACCGGCCGTTCGGCTTCGTCGCGCTGCTGGGCGTGATCGCGCTGATGGGCATGATCATGCGCAACTCGGTGATCCTGATCGACCAGATCGAGCAGGACCGCGCGCGCGGCCTGCCGGCCTGGGACGCCATCGTCGAGGCGGCGGTGCGGCGGTTCCGGCCGATCGTGCTGACCGCGGCGGCGGCCGTGCTGGCGATGATCCCGCTGTCGCGCAGCGTGTTCTGGGGGCCGATGGCGGTGGCCATCATGGGCGGGCTGATCGTCGCCACGGCGCTCACGCTGCTGGCCCTGCCGGCGATGTATGCGGCCTGGTTCCGCGTGCGCCGGCCGGTGCACGCGCATGGCGCGCTGCCGCCCGGCTAGAATCGACGGTTCACCGGACAAGCCCGGTGGGTGCCCGCAGCAGAAGAGGTGTAGGTCCGCGGCGCCCATCGATGTTTCCTGGTACGACTGCTGACGGCCGGGTAGCCCCGGGCCGCAGGCGAGAGACTTTCCCGCGGTGGTGGCGAAATTGGTAGACGCACCAGGTTTAGGTCCTGACGTCCGCAAGGACGTGCGGGTTCGAGTCCCGCTCACCGCACCAGCTCCAACTATTTCTGTGAGTCCCCCATGGCTGTCACTGTTGAAACCCTCGAAAAGCTCGAACGCCGCATCACCCTGCTGATCCCGGCCACCGACCTCAACGCCGAAATCGAGACCCGGCTCAAGAAGCTCTCGCGCACCGTCAAGGCCGACGGCTTCCGCCCCGGCAAGGTGCCGATGTCGGTGGTGGCCCAGCGCTACGGCTACTCGGTGCAGAACGAGGTCATGAACGACAAGCTCGGCCAGGCCTTCGCCAGCGCCGCCAACGAGGCCCAGCTGCGCGTGGCCGGCACGCCGCGCGTGACGCCCAAGGACGAAGCCCCCGAGGGCCAGCTGGCCTTCGACGCCACCTTCGAGATCTATCCCGAGGTCAAGCTGGGCGACCTGTCGGCGGTGGAAGTCGAGCGCGTGACCAGCGACGTCACCGACGCCGCCATCGATCGCACCGTCGACATCCTGCGCAAGCAGCGCCGCACCTTCGCGCAGCGCCCGGCCGTCGAAGGCGCCGCCGAGACCGACCGCGTGACCATCGACTTCGAAGGCAAGATCGACGGCGAGCCGTTCTCGGGCGGCAAGGCCGAGGCCTTCCAGTTCATCATCGGCGAAGGCCAGATGCTCGAGCAATTCGACAAGGCCGTGCGCGGCATGAAGGTCGGCGAGAGCAAGACCTTCCCGCTGCAGTTCCCTGAGGACTACCACGGCAAGGACGTGGCCGGCAAGGAAGCCGACTTCCTGGTGACGATGAAGAAGATCGAGGCGCAGCACCTGCCCGAGCTCGACGAGCCCTTCGTCAAGTCGCTGGGCATCGCCGACGGCACGGTCGAGGCGCTGCGCGCCGACGTGAAGAAGAACCTCGAGCGCGAGGTCAAGTTCCGCGTGCTGGCGCGCAACAAGGCCGCCGCGATGGACGCGCTGGTGAAGGTGGCCGAGCTCGACGTGCCCAAAGCGCTGATCGACAACGAGCTCGAACGCCTGGTGGCCAGCGCCCGCGAAGACCTGAAGCAGCGGGGCATCAAGGACGCCGACACGGCGCCGATCCCCACCGAGCTGTTCCAGCCCCAGGCCGAGCGCCGTGTGCGCCTGGGCCTGGTGGTGGCCGAGCTGGTGCGCAGCCACAACCTGCAGGCCAAGCCCGACCAGCTGCAGGCCCACATCGAAGAGCTGTCGCAAAGCTACGAGAAGCCCGCCGAGGTGATGCGCTGGTACCTCTCCGACCGCCAGCGCATGGCCGAAGTCGAGGCGGTGGTGATCGAGAACAACGTCACCCAGCATGTGCTGAGCCTGGTCAAGATCACCGACAAGGCCCTGCCGTTCGACGACCTGATGACGGCCTGACCGGCCGCGCGCGCCGCCGGCCGGGTGGCGCCCGACTGCCGCAGGGCCCGTCGCCCGGGGGCGCACGACTGACCGGTCTGCGCCCCTTTTTTCATCGCCTGCAAGCCCCCGTTCCGGGGGCCATAATCGGCGCAGAACTTCAATTTCGAGGAAATTCATGAGCGCAATGGATACGCAAGCCCTGGGCATGGTGCCCATCGTCATCGAGACCTCGGGCCGGGGCGAACGTGCTTACGACATCTACAGCCGCCTGCTGCGCGAGCGCATCGTCTTCCTGGTCGGCCCGGTCAACGACCAGACGGCCAACCTGGTGGTCGCGCAGATGCTGTTCCTCGAGAGCGAGAACCCCGACAAGGACATCTTCCTGTACATCAACTCGCCCGGCGGCAGCGTCAGCGCCGGCCTGTCGATCTACGACACGATGAACTTCATCAAGCCCGATGTCTCCACCCTGTGCATGGGCATGGCCGCCAGCATGGGCAGCTTTCTGCTGATGGCGGGTGCCGCGGGCAAGCGCATCGCGCTGCCCAACGCCAAGATCATGATCCACCAGCCCTCGGGCGGTGCGCAGGGCCAGGCCACCGACATCGAGATCACCGCCCGCGAGATCATCAAGACCCGCGAGCAGCTCAACCGCATCTACGCCGATCGCACCGGCCAGACCTACGAGAAGATCGCGGCCGACATGGAGCGTGACTACTACATGTCGCCCGAGGAGGCCAAGGCCTACGGCCTGATCGACCAGGTGATTGCCAAGCGCGCCTGAACCGCACCGCCCGCGGCCGGCCTCCGGGCCGCTGCGGGGCTTTGATCTATCATTTGTTTCGTTCACTTACCCGCCCTCCACAGCACACTCAAATCCATGGCCGACAAGAAGGGCGCCTCCGGCGAGAAAGTCCTGTACTGCAGCTTCTGCGGCAAGAGCCAGCATGAGGTGAAGAAACTCATCGCCGGCCCGTCGGTGTTCATCTGCGACGAGTGCATCGAGCTGTGCAACGACATCATCCGCGACGAGGCCCCGGCCGAAGGCGCGGGGGCCAAGGCGCCCAAGTCCGATCTGCCGGCGCCGCTGGAGATCAAGACCACGCTGGACCAGTACGTGATCGGCCAGGAGTCGGCCAAGCGCACGCTGTCGGTGGCGGTGTACAACCACTACAAGCGGCTCAAGCACATCGGCGCGGCGGCCAAGGACGAGGTCGAGCTCACCAAGAGCAACATCCTGCTGATCGGCCCCACCGGCTCGGGCAAGACGCTGCTGGCGCAGACGCTGGCCAAGCTGCTGAACGTGCCCTTCGTGATCGCCGACGCGACCACGCTGACCGAAGCCGGTTACGTGGGCGAGGACGTCGAGAACATCATCCAGAAGCTGCTGCAGAACTGCAACTACGACGTCGAGCGTGCGCAGCGCGGCATCGTCTACATCGACGAGATCGACAAGATCAGCCGCAAGGCCGACAACCCCAGCATCACCCGGGATGTTTCGGGCGAAGGCGTGCAGCAGGCGCTGCTCAAGCTGGTCGAAGGCACCATGGCCTCCGTGCCCCCGCAAGGCGGCCGCAAGCACCCCAATCAGGACTTCCTGCAGATCGACACGACCAACATCCTGTTCATTTG
>JAURXG010000526.1 GCA_030654555.1 Aquabacterium sp. | reverse complement strand
GCGGAACTTCAGGCCCTTCATGTCCTCGACCTTGGCCACCGGCTTCTTGAACCAGCCCAGCGGCTGCGTGGGCATGGGGCCGTACAGGTACGACACCACGTCCATGTTCAGGCTCTTGTAGATCTCGTCGAGCAGGGCCTTGCCGCCGCCGTAGTTGTGCCAGGCCAGCACCATGTTCGGGTCCATGCCGTAGGCCGGGCCCGAGCCCCACAGCGCCAGCGCCGTGTTCTTGCCGTAGTGGTAGGCCACCACGCCGTGGCCGCCGTCGAGCGTGCCCTTGTTCACCGCGTCCAGCAACTGGAAGGCCGGCACCACCGAGCCCGAGGGCAGCACCTCGATCTTCAGCCGTCCGCCGGCCATGTCGTTGACCTTCTTGGAGAAGTCGGTGGCGTACTCGTGGAAGATGTCCTTCGACGGCCAGGTCGACTGGAAGCGCAGGCTCACCGTCTGCGCGGTCGAGATCGCCGGTGCGGCCAGACCGCCGATGCCCACCGTGCCGACGGCGGCCTTCTGCAGGAAATTACGGCGCGGGGCGCCAGACTTTTTGGGCTCAGCCATGGTGAGTGTCTCCGGGTATGAGGTGATCGGCGATTGCCGCCTGCTGCGGGCAATGCCCCTGGGAGTGTTCAATCAGCGGCCGCCGTTGGCAATGGGGTGATCCCCGCAGCAGCCCGCCGTGGCGGCGACAACTTGTCCACCCCCGGCGCAGCGCGGCAGCCGCAGAACGCCGAACGCCCCGCGGCGACATGCGCCGGCGGGGCGTTCGGCCACCACCACGGCGTGGGCCGTGGCAGGGAGCGGGCGGGCTTACTGCTTGACGGCCTCGACCTGCACCACCAGGCGCACGTTGTCCGAGAAGCCGAAGTTCAGGCCCCAGCCCATGCCGTACTGGCTGCGCACCAGGGTGGTCTCGAAGTCACCGCCGCAGACCTCGACCTTGAGCATCGGGTTGATGTAGCAGTTGAAGTTGGTGGCCTTCAGCACCACCGGGTTGGTCTTGCCCAGCAACGTCAGCTGGCCGGCCACCTCGCTGACCTTGTCGCCGTTGAAGCTGAACTTGTCGGCCACGAACTTGGCGGTCGGGAATTCGGCGCTGTTGAAGAAGTCCTTGCTCTGCAGGTGCTTGTCGAAGGCGGCGGTGCCGCTGTTGATCGAGCCGGTCTCGATGGTCAGCTCGACCTTGCCGGTCTTGGCGGCCTTGTCCAGCTGCACGGTGCCGCTCTTCTTGTCGAAGCGGCCGCGGTTGGTCGACGCGCCGAAGTGCGAGATCTCGAAGGTGGCAAAGGTGTGCGTCGGGTCGATCGCGTAGGTGGCGCTTTGCGCCTGGGCGGTGAAGGCGGCAGCGGCCAGGGCGGTGGCAAGCAGGGTGGTGCGGATCATGGTGGGTTCGGTCGTTGGGGTTGGAAAGTGGGGGGTCAGAGTGGCGCCATGCCGCTGAGGGCGAGCTTGAACTTGACGGTGACGTCGTTGGCCACCATCGAGGTGTCGGCCCAATCGCCTTCGCCGATCTTGAAGTCGAGGCGCTTGATGTTGAAGCTGCCGGTGGCGGTGCTGGCCGCGCCGGCCTGGGTGACGGCGACCGGCACCACCACGTCGTGGCTGCTGCCCTTGATCACCAGCTTGCCGCGCACCTCGAACTTGCCGGCGCCCAGCGCCTTGATCGAGCTGCTGGCAAAGCTGGCCTGCGGAAACTTGGCGACGTTGAACCATTCGGCCTTGGGCACCTCGGCATCGGTCTCGGCGGCGCCGAAGCTGGCGCTGCCGGTCTGGATCGTGAAGCCGACCTTGCCGGCCTCGGCCTTCTTGGGGTCGAAGACGATCTGCGCCGTCCACTGCTTGAACCGGCCTTCCACCGGCACGCCCATCTGCTTGCTGACGAAGCTGATCTCGCTCTGGGCGGGCAGCACCTGCTGCGCGGCGGCCGGGAGGGTTGCCGCAGCGGCGGCCAGGGCGGCCAACAGGGTGAGGGCGAATCGGGTCATGGGCATCCTGGGTTGAAACGTGAGCGACAGCCGGCGCCGATCAGCGGCGCGCCGGGCGCATGCGGGCGATCAGGCCGTCGCGGTCGATGAACTGGTGCTTCAGCGCGCCGGCCACGTGCAGCAGCACCAGCCCAGCCATCAGCATCGCCGTGCGCTCGTGCCAGGGCTTGATGGCCTCGGCCAGCGCCTTGTCCACCGGCACGAAGTCGGGCAGCGGCAGCACGCCGAACCAGACGATGGGGAAGCCGGCCGCCGAGCTGTAGGCCCAGCCGACCAGCGGCACGATGAAGAACAGCGCATACAGCAGGTGGTGGGTGGCGTGCGCGGCGCGGGCCTGCCAGGCCGGCATCGCCACGTCGGGCGGCGGTTGGTGGGTGATGCGCCAGGCCAGCCGCACGAACGACAGCGCCAGGATCGTCACGCCGGCCCACTTGTGCCAGTTGTAGAGCTTGAGCCGGGTGGGCGAGAACGGCAGCTCGTGCATGTAGACGCCCAGGCTGAAGCTGCCGATGAGCATCAGCGCCAGCAGCCAGTGCAGCGCGATGGCCGGGCTGGAATAGCGCAGCGCGGCGGCGTTGTCGGGGGAGGCGGGCGTCGAGGGCATGGTCATCAGTGTGGGGGTTGGCGATCGGGCGGAGGTTCAGGCCCCTTGACCCGGCATTTCAGTTTGATTGAACGCAAAGGCGCTGCGGTTTCACGCGTTTTCACGGTGCTAGGGACGACGGGCCTGACCACAGGGGCGCCGCAGCGGCGGCCAGGCGCTGGTGCTCGGCCGGCGGCAGCAGGCCGCGGCGCAGCGCGAAGTCCAGCGTCACCAGCGTCGCGTCCACCGTCATCTCGCCGGCCGCGGCGCGCGCCAGCGCCTCGGGCAGCGGCATCAGCGCCAGGCTGTGAAGTTCGCCGTCCTGGTTGACCGGCTGCAGGTCCGGCGGCAGGGCCAGGTCGTAGGCGCTGACCTCCTCGCGCTGCAAGCCTTCGGCCACGTCGCGCTGCACGCGCAGGCGGCGGCCGGGCTGCAGGCCGGCCATCTGCGCCGGGGTCAGGCCGGCCTCTTCCCAGCCCTCGCGTTGCACGCACTCGAACGGGCTCTGGCCATGCGGCACGCCGCCGCCGATCAGGTTGTCGAGCAGGCCGGGGTCGGTGGGCTTGGTGTACGAGCGCCGGGCGATCCACAGGTGCGTGGGCCGGCCGTGCTCATCGGCCACATAGCCGTTGCAGTGCGCGCCGAAGGTGAGGGTGCCCCAGAAGCGCGCCGCGGCGCGCTCGACGGTGGCCAGCAGGCGGCCGTCGTCCAGCGCGGGCACCGGGTAGGTCTCGTCGCGCCAGCCGACGATCAGTCCGGCCGCGTGCAGTGCGCGGTTGGCTTGCGCGAGAAAGGCGCTGCGTTCGGGCGCCGGCAAGCGCAGCGTGACCTGCGATTCGTCGACGGCCAGCGCCTCGGGCCAGCGTGCCAGCGCCGCCAGGTGGACGCGCGCCACCGAGCCGGCCGGCCGTGCCCGGCCGGCATCGGCGATGGCGAAGGGCACGCGGGCCGCCGCATCGGCCGCACGGGCCGCGGCGATGGCAGGCCAGGTGGCGCTGCCCGGCATCGGCGCATCGGTCACGCCCAGGCCTGCTCCAGCAGTGCCTGCAACTGCGCCGCGTCGGTGATCTTGCGCGGGTTGGTGTGCACCCAGGGATTGGCCATGCCCTTCTGCGCAATGATCGCCAGCCGCTCGCGGCCGAAGCCCAGCTGCGACAGCCGGGTGGGCAGGCCCAGCCGGCTGATCAAGTCTTCGACCTGGTCGGCCGCCGGGCGCGATGCGTCGCCCAGTGCGGCGGCGATCTCGGCCATCTGCGGCGCGCAGGCCTCGGCGTTGTAGCGCATCACCGTGGGCAGCAGCACGCAGCTGGTGATGCCATGCGGCACGCCGGCGTCGGCGCCCAGCGCATGGCCCAGGCCGTGGCTGGCGCCGTACTCGGTGCGGCGGATGCTGGTGGCCGCCAGCCAGGCGCCCATCTGGCCGTCGAGCCGGGCGTCCAGGTCGTCGGGCGTGGTGGCGTAGCGCTTGAGCGAGCGGCCCAGCAGCGCCAGTGCGCGCACGCTGGTGGCGTCGATCAGCGGCTGCGCGTTGACCGAGCACAGCGCCTCCACCGCGTGGTCGACCGCGCGCACGCCGGTCGACAGCCACAGCCGGTCGGGCGTGTGCACGGTGATGCGCGGGTCGAGGATCACCGCCGCCGCGCCGATGAAGGCGCCGGTGTAGCCCTGCTTGGTGCCGAAACGGGTGTCGGTGCAGCCGCCCAGGTCGCTGAACTCGGCGCCCGACAGCGTGGTGGGCACCACGATCTGCCGGCAAGGCGGCTGGCGCGGCAGCGGCGTGACCCGGCTGCCGTCGGGCGCCACGCGCAGGTGCCAGTCGTCGAGATGCTCGATGCGGCTCAGGTTCTCGGCCAGCGCCACCAGCGCCACCTTCACCGTGTCGATCACCGTGCCCCCGCCGATGCTGACGATCAGATCAGCGTTGGCGGCACGCACCGCGTTGGCCAGCGCGATCACCGAATCCCGCGGCGTGTGCTCGACGCACTCGTCGAACAGCCCCACCACCTGCGGCTGGATGCGCGACAGCGCCGCGGTGACGGCATCGGTCTTGCGGTTCAGCGACTTGCTGGTGACCACGAAGATGCGCTGCGCGCCGCGCTGCGTGGCCTCGGTCTGCAGCGCCTCGGCCGCGGGGGTGCCGAAGTGCACGCGGTCGAGTTCGAGGTAGTTGAAGACGCCGGTTTTCATGGGGGGAGGCTCCTGATCGGGGGGTGACGAGCAGCGCGGCCGGGCTGGCGGCGTCGGCCCTGTGCGGTGCATTGGCGCACAGCCGCGCTGCGGCGCGCATCGGGATTGCTGCGTAGCCCCACGCGGGGATCAGCGCGGCCACAGCGCCCACAGCCGCAGCGGCTGCTTCATGCGCCCGGCCTGCTGCTCGGCCAGCGCGCCGGTGCCCCAGAAATAGGCGATGCGCACCGCGCCGGTGATGGCCGTGCCGGTGTCCTGCGCCATCACCAGCCGGCGCAGCGGCGTGCTCGACAGCGGCTCGGTGGTGTCCAGCCACAGCGGCGTGCCGTAGGGCACGGCCTGCGGGTCCACCGCCACCGAGCGGCCGGCGGTCAGCGGCACGTTCTGTGC
>JAURXG010000492.1 GCA_030654555.1 Aquabacterium sp. | reverse complement strand
GGCGGCACCATTGCAGCGCCTCGTGCACGCTCAGCGGCGCGGCTTTCGGCAACCAGCCCTGCACGGTGGACTCCAGCCGCGACAGGCGGTTCAGCTGGTCGGGTTGAGGCTGCGGCCAGGCGCTGTCGGTCTCGCGCTGCGGCGCCACGCGCAGTTCGATCTTGCCGCGCTTGAAGCCGGCGCCCACCAGTTCGCGCAAGGCGGGTTCGAGGCCGCGCAACTCGTCGGGCAGGCGGAAGGCCAGATCGAGGAAGCGGCTGTTGACCGAGCGCACCTCCACGGTCACGGCCGAGCCCCCGCCGGCGCTTCGGGTGGGCGACTCTTCGGTCGGGCTGCCCGCGCCCTGCGTGGCATGGGCAAAACCGGTCATGCTGTAAACTGACATGGACCCACCAGATTAGGTAAACCACGCATTATGTCGAAGCCCAAGCCCGCTCCATTGCCTGCGGGCACGGTGGTCGGCGGCTACACCGTCGTCAAGAAGTTGGCGGCGGGTGGTTTCGGCGTCGTGTACCTGGCCGAAGACGGCGAGCGCCACAACGTGGCCGTCAAGGAGTACCTGCCCGCCTCGCTGGCCGAGCGCTCGCCGGGTGAACTGACGCCCCGCGTCAAGCCCGAGAAGCAGCCGCTGTACCGCCTGGGCCTCAAGAGCTTCTTCGAGGAAGGCCGCTCGCTGGCGCAGATCAGCCACCCCAGCGTGGTGAGCGTGCTCAACTTCTTCCGCGAGAACGAGACCGTCTACATGGTGATGAACTACCTGCAGGGCGATACGCTGCAGGATTTCATCGTCACCGCGCGCGACCTGAAGCGCGACAAGGTGTTCCGCGAGAGCACCATCCGCAGCCTGTTCGACGAGATCCTGCGCGGCCTGCGCATCGTGCACCAGCACAAGATGCTGCACTTGGACATCAAGCCGGCCAACGTCTTCATCACCAACGACAACAAGGCGGTGATGCTGGACTTCGGCGCCGCGCGCGAGGTGCTGAGCAAGGAAGGCAACTTCATCCGGCCGATGTACACGCCCGGCTTCGCCGCGCCCGAGATGTACCGCCGCGACGGCACGCTGGGGCCCTGGACCGACATCTACGCCATCGGTGCCTGCATCTACGCCTGCATGCAGGGCTATCCGCCCAACGACGCGCCGCAGCGGCTCGAGAAAGACCGCCTGGCGCTGAGCCTGTCGCGGCTGCGCAATGTGTACTCCGACAACCTGATCGAGGTCACCGAGTGGTGCATGTCGCTCGATCCGCTGAGCCGCCCGCAGAGCGTGTTCGCGCTGCAGAAGGAGCTGGCGCGCGAGACCGAGCGCCGCTACACCAAGCTCAGTTTCAGCGAGCGCATGAAGCTGCAGTTCGAGAGCCTGAAGGCCGGGGCAAAGACTTGAGGTTCAACGTCTACCAGGTCAGCCGCAAGGGCGGCCGCCAGAAGAACGAAGACCGCATGGGCTATTGCTACACCCGTTCGGCCGGGCTGTTTGCGCTGGCCGACGGCATGGGCGGCCATCCCGAGGGCGAGGTGGCCTCGCAGCTGGCCCTGCAGACGCTGGCGGCGATGTTCCAGCGTGATGCCAAGCCGGTGCTGAACGACCCGATCCGCTTCCTGCACGATGCCGTGCTGGCCGGCCACCATCAGCTGCTGCGCTACGCCACCGACCGCGGCCTGCTGGACACGCCGCGCACCACCATCGTGGCCTGCGTGCTGCAGGGCAAGGCGGCCTACTGGGCGCACTGCGGTGACTCACGCCTGTACCTGGTGCGCGGCGACAAGCTGGTGGCGCGCACACGCGACCATTCCTACACCGAGCTGCACGGCGCGCTGGCGCAGTCGGGCCAGCCGGTGCCGGCCGACCTGCACCGCTTCAACCGCAACGTGCTGTTCACCTGCCTGGGCAGCCCGGGCAAGCCGGTGGTCGACACCTCGGGGCCGCTGCAGCTGCAGCCGGGTGACCGGGTGATGCTGTGCAGCGACGGCCTGTGGGGCAGCATCGGCGACGCCACCATCGTGCAGATGCTGGCCGATCGGCCGATCTCCGACGCGGTGCCCGAGCTGGCCGAGCAGGCCCTGCGCCAGGCCGGCGCCAAGAGCGACAACGTCACCGTGCTGGCGGTGGAGTGGGAGGGCGCCGAGCCGCAGGACAACCCCCCGGCCGTGTCCACCCGCACGCTGGGCGACGAGGTGTTCGCCTCCACCATCCAGGCCAGCCTGGCCGCCGGCGAGGCGCCCGGCGACGAGCTGGACGACGCCGAGATCGAACGTTCGATCCGCGAGATCAACGAGGCGATCAAGCGATCGTCTCACAAGAAACCCTGAGGTTCCCCATGACTGAATTCCAACGCGCCGATGGCCGCGCGGCCGACGCGCTGCGCCCCGTGATCATCCAGCGTGGCTTCACGCGACACGCCGAGGGCTCGGTGCTGATCAGCTTCGGCCACACGCAGGTGCTGTGCACCGCGTCGGTCGAAGAGAAGGTGCCGCCGCACAAGCGTGGCAGCGGCGAGGGCTGGGTGACGGCCGAGTACGGCATGCTGCCGCGCGCCACCCACACCCGCGGCGACCGCGAGGCCGCGCGCGGCAAGCAGAGCGGGCGCACGCAGGAGATCCAGCGCCTGATCGGCCGCAGCCTGCGCTGCGTGTTCGACCTGGCCGCGCTGGGCGAGCGCAGCATCCTGATCGACTGCGACGTGCTGCAGGCCGACGGCGGCACCCGCACCGCGGCCATCACCGGCGCCTACGTGGCCGCGGCCGATGCGGTGGCCTGGCTGATGGCGCAGGGCAAGCTGGCCAAGAGCCCGATCAAGGACGCGGTGGCCGCCATCTCGGTGGGCATCGTGCAAGGCACGCCGCTGCTCGACCTGGAGTACACCGAAGACTCGACCTGCGACACCGACATGAACGTGGTGATGACGGCGTCAGGCGGCTTCGTCGAGCTGCAGGGCACGGCTGAGGGTGCGGCCTTCTCGCACGCCGAGATGAACGCGCTGCTGGCGCTGGCCGACAAGGGCATCCGCGAGCTGGTGGCAGCCCAGGCGGCGGCCCTGGCGGCGCCGCTGCCGCGCTGAACCCGCGGTGACGCTGCGGTGAAACTGATCCTCGCCTCCAACAACGCCAAGAAGCTGGCCGAACTGCGGGCGCTGCTGGGCGGCCTGCGGGGTGGTGGCCCGCTGGACATCATCGCCCAGGGCACGCTGGGCATCGGCGAGGCCGACGAGCCGCACCACACCTTCATCGAGAACGCGCTGGCCAAGGCCCGGCATGCGTCGCTGGCCAGCGGTTGTGCGGCTATCGCCGACGATTCGGGCCTGTGCGTGGGTGCGCTGGGCGGTGCGCCGGGCGTGGTGTCGGCGCACTATGCCGGCGAGGTGCCGGTGATCGCCGGTGAAGCGCGCGAGGCCCGCCGCCGCCGGCAGGATGCGGCCAACAATGCCGCACTGCTCGACGCCCTGGCGGGCCAGGCCGACCGCCGTGGCCACTTCATCAGCACGCTGGTGGCGATCCGCCATGCAGACGATCCCGAGCCGCTGGTGGCGGTGGGCCGCTGGCCGGGCCAGGTGCTCGAAGCGCCTCGTGGTGCGCAGGGCTTCGGCTACGACCCGTTGATGTTCATCCCCGAGCTGGGCACGACGGTGGCCGAGCTGGACGCCGATACCAAGAACCAGCACAGTCACCGCGCACGTTCGGCCGCCTTGCTGCGCGCCATGCTGGCCAGCGTCTGGCACCTGTCGGCCTGAGCGACGGCCGGACCGACGTGGACCTCGTCTCGCGCTACCTGCGCCCCGGCACGCTGCAGCTGGGCGAATCGCCGCCGCTGTCGCTGTACGTGCACCTGCCGTGGTGCATCGCCAAGTGCCCGTATTGCGACTTCAACTCCCATGCGCGGCCGGAAGCGGTGGCCGGTGGCCTGCCCGAGCAGCGCTACCTCGACGCGCTGATCGCCGACCTCGAGGCGGCCCTGCCGCAGGTGTGGGGCCGGCCGGTGCACAGCATCTTCATCGGCGGCGGCACGCCCAGCCTGTTTTCGCCCGACGCCATCAACCGGCTGCTGGCCGACATCCGCGCCCGGCTGCCACTGCTGCCAGGCTGCGAGATCACGCTGGAGGCCAACCCGGGCAGCTTCGAGCGCGAGCGCTTCAAGGCCTTCCGCGCGGCGGGGGTCACGCGGCTGTCGGTGGGCGTGCAGAGCTTCGACGATGCGATGCTGCACAAGCTGGGACGGGTGCACGACGGCGCGCAGGCGCGGGCGGCGCTGGCCGAGGCCGCGGCCTGCTTCGACACCTTCAACCTCGACCTGATGTACGCGCTGCCGGGCCAGAGCCTGGCACAGCTGCAGGCCGACCTGGACACGGCCCTGTCGTTCCAGCCGCCGCACCTGTCGATCTACCACCTGACGATCGAGCCCAACACCCGCTTTGCCAGCGCGCCACCGGCCCACCTGCCCGACGACGACATGGCCAGCGACATGCTGGACTTGCTGACCGAACGCACCGCGGCCGCCGGGCTGCAGCGCTACGAGGTGTCGGCGTTTGCGCGCGCCGGCCACCGCTGCGCGCACAACCTGAACTACTGGCAGTTCGGCGATTACCTGGGCATCGGTGCCGGGGCGCACGGCAAGCTGAGCTACCCGCACCGGGTGATCCGCCAGGTACGCTGGCGTGAGCCCAATACCTACATGGAGCGTGCTGCCGCCGGCCAGGCGATGAGCAACGACGACGAGGTGGCGCGGGCGCAGCTGCCCTTCGAGTACATGCTCAATGCGCTGCGCTTGCGCGAAGGTTTTGCGCTGGCCGACTTCAGCGCCCGCACCGGCCTGCCGCTGACGGCGATCGCCAAACCGCTGGCCGAGGCGGAAGCCAAGGGCCTGATCGCGCGCGACTGGCAGCGGGTGTGGCCCACCGCGCGCGGCTTCGACTTCCTGTCCGACCTGCAGTCGCTGTTCTTGCCGAACGACTGAAGCCGCTGCGCTTCAGACGCGGTGGATGGCCGCGCCCACCGTTGCGCGCAGCCGCTCGATCAGTGCCGGCGCAATGCGCTGCAGTGGCAGCACCTCGTTGGCCGCGCCATGGGCGATGGCCTCGCGCGGCATGCCGAAGACCACGCAGCTGGCCTCGTCCTGGCACAGGTTGAAGCTGCCGGCATCGCGCATGGTCTTCATCGCGCGCGCGCCGTCGGCGCCCATGCCGGTGAGCATCACGCCCAGCGCGTTGGGGCCCACCACGCGCGCGGCCGATTCGAACAGCACCTCCACGCTGGGCTTGTGGCGGTTGACCGGCTCGCCGTCGCGCACGCGGGCGATGTAGTTGGCGCCCGAGCGCTCCACCGACAGGTGGAAGCCGCCCGGCGCGATGTAGGCATGGCCCGGCAGGATGCGGTCGCCGTCCACCGCCTCCTTCACGCGGATGCGGCACAGGCTGTCGAGCCGCGCGGCGTAGCTCTTGGTGAAGCCGGGCGGCATGTGCTGGGTGATCACCACCGCCGGCGCATCGGCGGGCAGGTTCATCAGCACTCCCTTGGTGGCCTCGGTGCCGCCGGTGGAGGCACCGATGAAGATGATCTTCTCGGTCGACAGCCGGCCGATGCTGCTCACCGGCGCGGCCGGGCGCACGCCACCACCGGCAGCCGCGGCGGCCGCGCCGGCGGCAC
>JAURXG010000489.1 GCA_030654555.1 Aquabacterium sp. | reverse complement strand
CGCTTGAAACGGAAGGCCGGGCCCCGCGCCCGGCCTTCGCCTTGATTCCCGGTAGGTCTTCCCCGCATGGAATTCTTCGTCATCTCGCTGCTGAACGGCGTGTCCTACGGGCTGCTGCTGTTCATGCTCTCGTCGGGGTTGACGCTTATTTTCAGCATGATGGGCGTGCTCAATTTCGCCCATGCGGCCTTCTACATGGTGGGCGCCTATGTCGCCTACTCGATCGGCCTCAAGATCGGCTTCTTCCCGGCGCTGTTCGTCGCGCCCGTGGTGGTCGGGCTGCTGGGCGCGATGGTCGAGCGCTACGGCCTGCGCACGGTGCACAAGCATGGCCACGTCGCCGAGCTGCTGTTCACCTTCGGCCTGGCCTACATCATCGAAGAGCTGGTGCAGATGGTCTGGGGCAAGATCCCGGTCGACTACCGCGTGCCCGAGCTGCTGAACTTCTCGGCGTTCACGATGTTCTCGACCACCTACCCGGCGTTCCGCATGTTCATGCTGTGCATGTCGGTGGTGGTGTTCATCGCGCTGCTGCTGCTGCTCACGCGCACCCGGGTCGGGCTGATCATCCGCGCCGCGCTGAGCCATCCCAACATGGTGGGCGCGCTGGGTCACAACGTGCCGATGGTGTTCATGCTGGTGTTCGGCGTGGGCTGCGGCCTGGCCGCGCTGGCCGGCGTGATCGCCGGCCCGGCGCTGGTCACGCAGCCGGCAATGGCGGCGTCGCTGGGGCCGATCCTGTTCGTGGTGGTGGTGGTCGGCGGGCTGGGCTCGCTGCCCGGCGCGTTCATCGCGTCGCTGCTGATCGGGCTGATCCAGACCTTTGCGGTGGCGGTCAACGTCTCCGTGGCCGATGTGCTGGGCCATGTTGGCATCACGCTGACCCGCGACTCGATCGGCGGCGACCTGTGGATGGCCACCGTGGCCCAGGTGGCGCCGATCATCCCGTACATGCTGCTGGTGCTGGTGCTGATCTTCCGGCCCAAGGGCCTGATGGGCGACCGCGACACATGACGCGACACCTGAGCCGACACCCATGAACCGCCACTCCTACCTGTTGCCCTGGATCGTCGCCGCGGCGGTGGTCCTGGTGCTGCCCTACGTCTTCAGCAGCGGCGCCGCGATCACGATGATGAGCCTGATGGGCTTTGCGATCATCTTCGCGCTGTCCTTCAACATGCTGCTGGGCCAGACCGGCATGCTGTCCTTCGGCCACGCGGTGTACTACGGCCTGGGCGGTTTCATGACCGCGCATGCGCTCAACGTCATCGCCGCGGGCAAGTGGCCGATCCCGCTGCCGCTGCTGCCGCTGGTGGGCGGGCTCACGGGCTTGAGCTTCGCCATGCTGTTCGGCTGGGTGTCGACCAAGCGCGCCGGCACCGCGTTCTCGATGATCTCGCTGGGCATCGGCGAGCTGGTGGCCGCCTGCTCGTTGATCCTGCGCGGTTTCTTCGGCGGCGAGGGCGGCGTGTCCACCAGCCGCACCGCCACGCTGCGCCTGTTCGGCATCAGCTTCGGCCCGCAGATCCAGGTCTACTATCTGATCGCCGCTTGGTGCCTGCTGTGCATGGTGGCGATGTACGCCTTCACCCGCACGCCGCTGGGCCGCATGTGCAACGCGGTGCGCGACAACCCCGAGCGCGCCGAGTTCGTCGGTTATTCCACCCAGATGGTGCGCTTCATCGCCTTCTGCGTGGCGGGCTTCTTCGCCGGCGTTGCCGGCGGGCTGGCGGCGATCCACTACGAGATCGTCACCGCCAGCGTGGTCGGCGCGGTGCCCTCGGGCTACGTGCTGCTGATGGCCTACATCGGCGGCGTGGCCTTCTTCATCGGGCCGATCATCGGCGCGGTGCTGATGACGCTGCTGCAGATCTCGCTGTCCGACTACACCGGCGCCTGGCAGCTGTACGTCGGCGTGATGTTCGTGCTGGTGGTGATGTACGCCCCCTGGGGCCTGGGCGGACTGGTGCTGATGCACGGGCCGTTGCTGTCGGCGGGCACGTTCCGCCGCGTGCTGCCGGCCTACGCGCTGGTGGCGCTGCCGTCGGCGATGCTGTTCGTCGGTGGGGTGCTGCTGGTCGAGACCAGCCACCACCTGCTGGTCAAGGCCACCGAAGGACCGGCGATGCGTTTGCTGGGGGTCGACTACCAGGCCAACTCGCCGCTGGTGTGGATCGCCATCGTCGTGCTGCTGGTCGTGGGCGGCATGCTGCTCAAGCGGCTGGCACCGCGGGTGTCGGAGGCCTTCCATGCCGCCCGACTGGAAGCACTGAGCAAGCGGATCGCAGCATGAGCAACCCCAACGGGCCCTCGGCCCTGCAACTGATCGACGTGCACAAGCGCTTCGGCGTCACGCCGATCATCCGCGGCCTCAACCTCGAGGTGAAGCAGGGTGAGCGCCACGCCATCATCGGCCCCAACGGCGCCGGCAAGTCGACCACCTTCCACCTCGTCAGCGGGCGCTTCCCGGTCACCTCGGGTCAGGTGCTGCTCAAGGGCGAATCGATCAACGGCCTGCCGCCGTACCTGATCAACCGCCGCGGCATGTCGCGCAGCTTCCAGGTCACCAACATCTTTCCGCGCCTGTCGGTGTTCGAGAACATCCGCTGCGGCGTGCTGTGGTCGCTGGGCTACAAGTACTCGTTCTGGAACCTGATCGAGCGCTCGCGCGATGCCCGCGAGCGCAGCGAGGCCATCCTCGAGCAGATCAACCTGACCGCGCGCCGCGACGTGCCGGCGGGCGTGCTGTCGTACGCCGAGCAGCGCGCGCTGGAGATCGGCATCACCATCGCCGGCGGCGCCGACGTGATCATGCTCGACGAGCCCACCGCCGGCATGAGCCGCTCCGAGACCGAGCATGCGGTGGGGCTGATCCGCAAGGTCAGCGAGGGCAAGACGCTGGTGATCGTCGAGCACGACATGAGCGTGGTGTTCGACCTGGCCGATCGCATCTCGGTGCTGGTCTACGGCCAGGTGATCGCCACCGACACGCCGCAGCGCATCCGTGGCAACGCGGCGGTGCAGGAGGCCTACCTGGGCACGCCGGC
Source organism: Aquabacterium sp. (assembly GCA_030654555.1). Classification (GTDB taxonomy): domain Bacteria; phylum Pseudomonadota; class Gammaproteobacteria; order Burkholderiales; family Burkholderiaceae_C; genus Pseudaquabacterium. The sequence goes on along the minus strand of JAURXG010000489.1, from coordinate 5,893 downwards.
CGCGGAGAACGACCATGCTTGAGGTCAAGAACCTGCATGCCTACTACGGCAAGAGCCACATCCTGCAAGGGGTGGACTTCCACGTCGACGAGGGCGAGATTGTCTCGCTGCTGGGGCGCAACGGCGTGGGCCGCTCCACCACCATCAAGGCCATCATGGGCGAGGTCGACCGCACCGGCTCGGTGGTCTTCAAGGGCCGCGAGACCATCGGCCTGAAGCCGCACCAGGTGGCGCGCTGCGGGCTGGGCTACGTGCCCGAGAACCGCGACATCTTCCCCAACCTGACGGTGCGCGAGAACCTGATCCTGGGCATGAAGTCCACCAAGGAGGGCGGGCGCTGGCGCATGGAGGACATGTTCGAGCTGTTCCCCCGGCTGCGCGAGCGTGCCGACACGCCCGGCGGCGTGCTGTCGGGCGGCGAGCAGCAGATGCTGACCATCTGCCGCACGCTGATGGGCGACCCCGACCTGATGATGATCGACGAGCCCACCGAGGGCCTGGCGCCGAAGATGGTCGACCTGGTGTCCGACCTGCTCGAGCGCATTGCCGCGCGCGGCGTGTCCATCCTGCTGGTCGAGCAGAAGCTGACGATCGCGCTGAAGATCTCGAAGCGGCTCTACGTGATGGGCCACGGCCACATCGTCTTCGAGGGCACGGCCGACGACCTGAAGGCCAACGACGGCATCCGCAAGGAGTGGCTCGAAGTCTGAGCCGGTTCGCCGCCGGCAAGGGTTATCCCTAGGCCAAAGACCGCGTGCCGGGTCATGTCGCTTTGGCAACATGACCCGGCACGTTTTGCTTTCTAGAATCGAACGATCGTGCTTTTTCCGCGCACGTCCATCCCGCAGCCAGAGGTTTCCATGAGCGCCACCTACCAGGTCATCGACGGCATCGCCGTCGTCACGTTGAACAACCCGCCGGTCAACGGACTCGGCTACGAAACCCGCAAGGGCATCGCCGATGGCTTCGAGAAGGCCAACGCCGATCCGGCCGTCAAGGCCATCGTGCTGACCGGCGCCGGCAAGGCGTTTTCGGGCGGCGCCGACATCCGCGAGTTCGACAGCCCCAAGTCGATGGCCGAGCCCAACCTGCTGACGCTGATCAAGCTGGCCGAGGCCTCGAACAAGCCCATCGTCGCGGCGATCCACACCGTCTGCATGGGCGGCGGGCTCGAGCTGTCGCTGGGCTGCCAGTACCGCGTGGCGGCGCCCGGCGCGGCCGTCGCGCTGCCCGAGGTGAAGATCGGCCTGATCCCCGGCGCCGGCGGCACGCAGCGCCTGCCGCGCGTGCTGGGGATCGAGACGGCGATGAACATGATCGTCACCGGCGAGCCGGTCAAGAGCGAGCTGCTGGCTTCGCTGCCCGGCCAGAAGCTGTTCGACCAGATCATCGAGGGCGACCTGATCGCCGGCGCGGTGAAGTTCGCGCAGGGCATCGCCGACAAGCGGCCACTGCCTAGCGTGCGCGACCTGAAGGTGTCGCACGCCAACCCCGACGGCTACGTGCAGTTCGTGCGCAACATGGTCAAGGGCATGAGCAAGAACTTCCCCGCGCCGCTGTGCTGCGTGGACGCGGTGGCGGCGTCGCTGAAGTTCAAGAACCTCGACGAAGGCCTGGCCGAAGAGCTGCGCATCTTCAAGGGCCTGATGCTGACGCCCGAGGCCAAGGCGCTGCGCCACGCCTTCTTCGGCGAGCGTGCCGCCAGCAAGATCCCCGACGTGCCCGAGGGCACGCCGCTGCGCGACATCAAGACCGTGGGCGTGATCGGTGCCGGCACGATGGGCGGCGGCATCACGATGAACTTCCTGAACGCCGGCATCCCGGTGACCATGCTCGAGATGAAGCAGGACGCGCTGGACCGCGGCGTGGCCACCATCCGCAAGAACTACGAAGCCCAGGTCAAGAAGGGCAAGCTGAAGCAGGACAAGTACGAGCAGCGCATGGCCCTGCTGAGCACCACGCTGAGCTACGACGACCTGAAGGCCGCCGACCTGATCATCGAGGCGGTGTTCGAGGAGATCGGCGTCAAGGAGGCGGTGTTCAAGCAGCTGGATGCGGTGGCCAAGCCCGGCGCGATCCTGGCCAGCAACACCAGCACGCTCGACGTCAACAAGATCGCCCATTTCACCAAGCGCCCGCAGGACGTGGTGGGCATGCACTTCTTCAGCCCGGCCAACGTGATGCGGCTGCTGGAGGTGGTGCGCGGCGGGGCCACCGCCAAGGACGTGCTGGCCACGGTGATGGCGATCGCCAAGAAGATCAAGAAGACCGCGGTGGTTTCGGGCGTGTGCGACGGCTTCATCGGCAACCGCATGATCGAGCAGTACAGCCGCCAGGCCGGCTTCCTGCTCGACGAGGGCTGCACGCCGGCGCAGGTGGACCGCGCGATCGAGAAGTTCGGCTTCGCGATGGGCCCGTTCCGCATGGGCGACCTGGCCGGCAACGACATCGGCTGGGCGATCCGCAAGCGCCGCGCGGTGGAATACGCCAACCTGAAGTACAGCAAGACCGCCGACCTGCTGTGCGAGATGGGCCGCTACGGCCAGAAGACCGGCGCCGGCTGGTACGACTACAAGCCGGGCCAGCGCAACGCCATCCCCAGCGCGGTGGTCGATCAGATGGTGGCCGACCACCGCAAGGAACTGGGCATCACGCCGCGCAAGATCAGCGACGACGAGATCGTGCAGCGCCTGGTGTTCAGCCTGGTCAACGAGGCGGCGCACATCCTCGAAGAAGGCATCGCCAACAAGGCCAGCGACATCGACATGATCTACCTCACCGGCTATGGCTTCCCGCTGTGGCGCGGCGGCCCGCTGTGCTACGCCGACAGCGTGGGCCTGTACAACGTGGTGACGACGATGAAGCGCTTCGCCCAGAACCCCAACGACGACGCTGCCTTCTGGCAGCCGGCGCCGCTGCTGGCTCGCCTGGCCGCCGAAGGCAAGTCGTTCACCTGATCGCCCCTGCGACCCCTCACAAGGAATCCCCATGACCAACGCCGTCATCGTCTCCACCGCCCGCACCCCGCTTGCCAAGAGCTGGAAGGGCGCCTTCAACATGACCCACGGCGCCACGCTGGGCGGCCATGCCATCCAGCACGCGGTGCAGCGCGCGGGCATCGACCCCGGCGCGATCGAAGACGTGCTGATGGGCTGCGCCAACCCCGAGGGCGCCACCGGCATGAACATCGCGCGCCAGGCGCTGCTGCGCGCCGGCCTGCCGATCACGGTGAGCGGCGTCACGATCAACCGTTTCTGCTCCAGCGGCCTGCAGACCATCGCGATGGCTGCGCAGCGCATCATCGCCGGCGAGGGCGACGTCTACGTGGCCGGCGGTGTCGAGAGCATCTCCTGCGTGCAGCAGGAGATGAACATGCACATGCTGGCCGACAGCTGGTTGAAGCAGCACAAGCCCGCCGTCTACATGAGCATGCTCGAGACCGCCGAGAACGTGGCCAAGCGCTACGGCATCAGCAAGGAGCGCATGGACCACTACGGTGCCGGCAGCCAGCAGAAGGCCTGCGCCGCGCAAGAGGCTGGCCTGTTCAAGGACGAGATCGCACCGATCACCGTGACCGCCGGCGTGGCCGACCCGGTGATGGGCCTGCGCAGCAAGGAAGTGACCGTCAGCGCCGACGAGGGCCTGCGCCCGGGCACCACCTACGAAGGCATCGTCGGCGTGCGCCCGGCCATGCCCGGCGGCATGGTCACGGCCGGCAACGCCAGCCAGTTCAGCGATGGCGGCGGCGCCTGCGTGCTGGTCAGCGACACCTATGCCCAGCAGAAGGGCCTTCAACCCCTGGGCCGTTTCCTCGGCTTTGCCGTGGCCGGCTGCGAGCCCGACGAGATGGGCATCGGCCCGGTGTTCGCCGTGCCCAAGGTGCTGAAGAAGCTGGGCCTGACGGTCAACGACATCGACCTGTGGGAGCTGAACGAGGCCTTCGCGGTGCAGGTGCTGTACTGCGCCGACCAACTGGGCATCCCGATGGACCGGCTCAACGTCAACGGCGGCGCCATCGCGGTGGGCCATCCCTACGGCGTGAGCGGCCAGCGCCTGACCGGCCACGCGCTGATCGAAGGCAAGCGCCGCGGCGCCAAGCGGGTGTGCGTGACCATGTGCATCGGCGGCGGCATGGGCGCCGCGGGCATCTTCGAAGTGCTCTGAACTCCGATCCGCCATGAGCCTGCTGCGCACGCCCGACGAGCGCTTTGCCCACCTGCCAGGCTGGCCGTACGCGGCACGGTATGCGCAGCCGCTGGGCGAGCCCGGCCCGCGCATGGCGTACGTCGACGAGGGCCCGCACGACGCGCCGGCCACGGTGCTGTGCCTGCATGGCAACCCGAGCTGGGGCTACCTCTACCGGCACATGCTGCCGGAATTCCTCGGCGCCGGGCTGCGCGTGGTGGTGCCCGACCTGATCGGCTTCGGCCGCTCGGACAAGCCCGCCGACGAAGCCTGGCACCACTTCGACCGCCATCGCCAGAGCCTGTTGAACTTCGTCGAGGCGCTGGACCTGCACGACCTGATGCTGGTCTGCCAGGACTGGGGCGGCATCTTCGGACTGACCCTGCCGATGGCCCTGCCCGAGCGCTTCACCCGGCTGCTGGTGATGAACACCACGCTGGCCACCGGCGAGCTGACCGAGGGTTTCAAGGCCTGGCGCGCCTACAGCAACAGCCAGCCCGACCTCGCCGTGGGCAAGCTGCTGCGGCGCGGCAAGCGCGACATGAGCGAGGCCGAAGCCGCGGGCTACGACGCGCCGTTCCCGGACGCCTCGTACAAGGCCGCATTGCGGGCCTTTCCGAACCTGGTGCCCGATGGCACCGAGGCGCCGGGCGCGGCCACCAGCCGCGAAGCGTCGGCCTTCTGGCAGCAGCACTGGACGGGTGACAGCTTCATGGCCGTGGGCCAGCAGGATCCGGTGCTGGCCGGCCCGCCGATGGACGCACTGCGGGCGGCCATCCGCGGCTGCCCGCCGCCGATGGTGGTCGCCGACGGCGGCCACTTCGTGCCCGAGTGGGGCGCACCCATCGCCCGGGCCGCCCTGGCGCACTTTGGTCTGAACCGCCGCTGAGCGACCCGACCCCTCGCCCGAGCGGCCCGCCACCCGCCCGCCGGGCCCGATCTTCCCAACGAACCTGCCAGCCCCCATGCGCGCCACCGTCGACTTCTTCCTGAACCACTGGCTGGGCGTGACCGGCCTCACCGCACGCCCGCGCTTTGCCGACCATTCCGGCGACACCTTCACCCAGGTGCTGGACACCTGCGAGAAGATCGCCCGCGACAAGTTCGCGCCGTTCAACCGGCTGGTCGACACCGAGGAGCCCCGCTTCGACGGCGAGAAGGTGATCCTGCCGCAAGCCACCCAGGACGCCTGGGACGCCTACGCGGCCTCGGGCATGCTCTCGGCCGCGCAGGACTACGACATCGGCGGCATGCAGCTGCCCTACACGCTGGAGCTGGCGGCCAACGCCTTCTTCTCCAAGGCCTCGGTCAGCATCAACGCCAGCCTGCTGAGCGTGGGCAACGCCAACCTGCTGATGAAACACGGCACCCCGCGGCAGCAGCAGGTCTTCGCCCACCTCGAGTTCTCGGGCCGCTTCTCGGGCACGATGTGCCTGTCCGAGCCGCAGGCCGGCTCCAGCCTGTCGGACGTGGCCACGCGCGCGGTCCCCGACGGCGAGGGCCACCAGGACGATCCGCTGGGCCCGCGCTACCGCCTCAAGGGCAACAAGATGTGGATCTCGGCCGGCGAGCACGAGCTGACCGAGAACATCATCCACCTGGTGCTGGCCAAGATCCCCGGGCCTGACGGCAAGGCCGTGCCCGGCACCAAGGGCATTTCGCTGTTCATCGTGCCCAAGAAGCTGGTCGACACCCAAGGCCAGCTCAC
>JAURXG010000487.1 GCA_030654555.1 Aquabacterium sp. | reverse complement strand
TGCGGTGGTGATGGCCGGGCTGGCCGCCGACGCCGCGCCCGGCCGCGCCGAGGCCATCGCGGCGCATGCACGCGGCTTCTCGTGGCGGCGCTGCGCCGATCAGCACATCGCGCTGTACACCCGCGTGCTGGCCGGCCAGGCCCTCTGAACAAGGCCCCCATGCAGCGCATCGCCCTCATCGTGCAGCGCTACGGCAGCGAGATCAACGGCGGCGCCGAGCTGCATGCCCGCCAATGGGCCGGCGCGCTGCGCGCCCACTACGAGGTGGACGTGCTCACGTCCTGCGCGCTGGATTACCAGACCTGGGATCGGCACTTTGAACCGGGCGAATCCTGGCTCGACGGCTGCCGCGTGCTGCGCTTCGAGCACCCGCCCCACCGCAGGGTGCACATGCCCTTGCGCCACAAGCTGCGCTACCTGCTGCGGCGCGCGCTGGTCGCCGCCGGCATGGCGCCGGTCGCCCGGCCCAACGGACGGTCCGGCCACGACGGCATCGACTACCTGCGCGGCAAGGGCCCGACGATGGACGGGCTGATGGACTACCTGCAGACGCAGGGCCCGGCCTATTCGGCGCTGATCTTCTTCTCGGCCTTCTTTCACCCGGCGGCGCTGGGGGTGCTGATCCACCCCGGCCGCAGCCTGCTGGTGCCCACGCTGCACGACGAGAAGGGCATGTACCTGCCGCAATACCACCGCGTGTTCCGGGCGCCGCGCGCGATCCTGTACAACACCGCCGCCGAACAGGCCGTGGCGCAGGCGCTGTACGGTCACGACCTGGCACCGGCGCGCCTGTGCGGCGTGGGCATGGCCGCCAGGCCACCGGCCGACCCCGGCGACGCCGTGGCGGCGGCGCGTTTCGCCGCGTTGGCCGCGCGGCTCGGTCTGCCGCCGGAGGCGCCCTACCTGCTGTACGTGGGGCGGGTGGACCGCAGCAAGGGCTGCGCCGAGCTGTTCGACCACTTCGCCGCGTTGCGTCGCCAACATCCGGCGCCGCTGACGCTGGTGGTCTGCGGGCAGTGGTTCATGCCCGTCCCCGCCCACCCCGACATCGTGCGCACCGGCTTCGTCAGCGATGCCGATCGCGACGACCTGCTTGCGCACGCCGCGGCCCTGGTGGTGCCCTCGCGCTACGAGAGCCTGTCGATGGTGCTGCTCGAAGGCCTGGCCGCCGGCTGTCCGGTGCTGGTGAACCGCGACGCCGCCGTGCTGCGTGACCATGTGCAAGCCAGCGGGGCCGGCCAGACCTATGCCGGCCCCGACGAGTTCGTGCAGGCGGCCCTGCGCCTGCTGGCGATGGACCCTGCCGCCCGGGCCGACGAGGCCGACCGCGGCCGAGACTACGTGGCGAGCCAGTACAGTTGGGAGCGCATCGTTGCACGCATTCGCGAGGCCATCGACACCTGCGATCCACCGCGCCCGACCGCGGCGGCCCCCGCTACGGAATCCTGACACCGCTCACCCCGGGCGCCACTCCCTCCCATGGCAGACGACAACCAGGCCCTCGCGGGCTACACCGACTGGAAGCAGTGGCACGACGACGCGTTCGGCCGATGCTCGCGAGGCGAAGCGCGCTACTTCGCGTGGCACCTGGCGCGCTGCCATCCCGCGCCGTTGCGCAGCGCGCTGGAGATCGGCTACGGCAACGGCAACTTCCTGGGCTTTGCGCGCGGACGCGGCATCGAGGTCGTGGGCGTGGAAACCCAGCCGGCGCTGCGCGCACGGGCCACCGCCGCCGGCATCGAGAACCACGCGGCGGTCGACGACCTGCCGCCCGGGCGACGGTTCGACCTCATCGTGGCGTTCGACGTGTTCGAGCATGTCGAGCCCGGCGCGCTGATCGGCCTGCTGCAGCGCCTGACGGCCCTGCTGGCACCGCAGGGCGTGCTGCTGTGCCGGGTGCCCAACGGCGAATCACCGTTCGGCCGCGTCTTCCAGCACGGCGACCTCACCCACGTCAACACGCTGGGGCTGTCGAAGTTCCGCCAGCTGGCCGCGGCCACCGGCCTCGAGGTGATCTGTCACGGCGAGATGCCCTGGTACCGCACCGCGCGCAACCCCAAGCGGCTGCTGCGTGGCGCCCTGCAGGCCTTGCTGGAAGGGCTGGTGGCCTTCGCCTACCACTGGGACGCGCGCGCGCTGTCGCCCAACCTGGTGGTGGCACTGCGGCGCCCACCGGCCACGGACGCCCCGGCATCCGCCTGAAGGCACCGGCCGACAGGCCGTGCCGGGCTACCTCAGCGCAAGGTTGCCACCGCGTCCATCGTCAGCCAGCCCTCGTGGTCCTGCGCCCACAGCTTGACGGTCTGGCCGTCGGGCTGCAACTGGCCGTTGACCTTGAACGGATGCAGGTCGTGGGTGGGCCGCACGGCCTTGAAGCGGAACGCGGCCACGTCGGCACCGGGCATCTGGCGGCGCAGCAGGTCCAGCAGCAGCGTGGCGATCAGCGGGCCATGCACCACCAGACCCGGATAGCCTTCGACCTCGGTGACGTAAGGGCGGTCGTAGTGGATGCGGTGGCCGTTGAAGGTGAGCGCGCTGTAGCGGAACAGCAGCACCGGATCGGGCACGATCTCGCGCTGCCACGTTGCCCCGGTCGGCGCCGCAGTGGGGGGCGGCTCCACGTCGCCCGGCTGCTTGGCCTCGCGGTAGACGATGTCGTGGAACTCGCTGATCGCCGGCTCGGCCGCACCGTTGCAGCGCAGCTCGTGCTTGACCTTGACGAACACCAGCCGGCCGCTGCGGCCCTCTTTGACCGTGACATCGGCGATGGTGGACTGGCGCTGCACCACGTCCCCCACCCGCACCGGCGCATGGAACGCCAGCTGGCTGCCGGCCCACATGCGCCGCGGCAGCGGCACCGGCGGCAGGAAGCCACCGCGCCTGGGGTGGCCGTCGGCGCCGATCTCGCTGTGGCGGGCCATCGGCAGGAAGTACAGCCAGTGCCACAGCGATGGCAGCGGCGTGCCCGGCGGCACGGCGGCGGCGGCATGGTCCAGCGTGGCGGTCAGCGCCACCACCGGCGTGGGAACGATGGTGTCGTGCAGCGTCTCGCTGCGGCCGATCCAGTCACGCAGGGTGGACAGGTCGCGCGGGTCGGCGGCGGCTTGGGGCGATGTGGGCATGTTCATGCCCACGATTTTGAACCCGGCGCGGGCAGTCCGCACGCGGCACGGCGGCGGCGGCCCGGCAAGCGGTGCCGATCAGGCGCGCTTCAGTCGCGCCCGCCGTTGCCGCGGCCATGGCCACGGTCGCCGTGCTTGTCATGGCCACGGTCGCGGTCCCGGTCGTCGCCACGCCGCTCACCCTGCACCGGCGCCGGCCGCATCACGTGGTCGCGGTACCAGCGTTCCTGCACGAAGTACACCGGCACGCCGCAGGCGTTGTAGCGGCCGCAATGCTTGCCCCAGTTCTTCTGGTGGCCCGGCGGCACCCACAGGTACACCGGCTCGGGCGCACGCACGTGCCGCTGGATGATCACCGGCTGCGCCACGATCACCTGCGGCTGCGGGAAGCGGCCGATGTCGATGCGGCCATACACGCCCGGCTGGCTGATGCCGATCGACACGCCCACGTCCACGTCGGCCGCCTGCGCCGGCACGGCCGCCATCAGCAGCCCGGCCAGCCCGGCACCGGCCAGCGCGGTCATGCGCATCGTCTTGTCTGTTGCCATGTCACCATGCTCCCGGGCCGGCAGAGTTCGACCCCACCTGGAACAACGCGCCGGCCGCGATGCGGGTTGTCGGTGTAAGCGTAAAAGTATGTAGACGGCCGCCGGCTCGGCTCGACCACCGCCGTGGCCCACCCGGCGCAGCGCCGCCCACCGCCCGCACTACTTGGCCGGCACCGCCTCGGCCGGGCCGGCGGCGGCGTGCTCGGCGTCGGCTTCGGCGGTGGTGATCTCGCCCGGCACCCGCCGGCGCGCCAGCAGTGTGTAGACGGTGGGCACCACGAAGATCGTCAGCAGCGTGCCCAGCGACATGCCACCGACGATGACCCAGCCGATCTGCTGGCGGCTCTCGGCGCGGGCGCCGCTGGCCAGCGCCAGCGGCAAGGCGCCCAGCACCATCGCGCCGGTGGTCATCAGGATCGGGCGCAGCCGCTGGCTGGCGGCTTCGAGCACCGACTCCATCACCGGCTTGCCCTGCTGGCGCAGCTGGTTGCTGAACTCGACGATCAGGATGCCGTGCTTGCTGATCAGGCCCACCAGCGTGATCAGCCCGATCTGCGAATACACGTTGAGCGTGCCACCCGCCAGGTTGAGCGCCGCCAGCGCGCCCACCATCGACAACGGCACCGCGATCAGGATCACGAACGGGTCGCAGAAGCTCCCGAACTGCGCCGCCAGCACCAGGAAGATGAACAGCAGCGCCAGCACGAACACCAGGCCCAGCGCGCCCGACGACGAGCGGAACTCGCGGCTCACGCCGTTGAGCTCGGTCACGTAGCCGGCCGGCAGCACCTTGGCCGCGGTCTGGTCCATGAAGCTCAGCGCCTCGCCCAGCGCGTAGCCGGGGGCCAGGTTGGCGGTGATCGTCACCGAGCGGCGCTGGTTGAAGTGGTTCAGCTCGCGCGGGCTCACCGACTCGCGGATCGTCACCAGCGAGGCCAGCGGCACCATGGTGTCGTTGCGCCCGCGCACGAACAGCCGCTCGATGTCGTCGGGCGAGGTGCGGCCGCGGCTCTCGGTCTGCACGATCACGTCGTACTGGTCGGCATCACGCTTGTAGCGGGTGACGGCGCGCCCGCCCAGCATGGTCTCGACCGTGCGGGCCACGGCGTCGACGCTGACGCCCATGTCGGCGGCGCGGTTGCGATCGACCTCCATGAAGATCTCGGGCTTGTTGAGCTGCAGGTCGATGTCGGGCTGCACGATGCCCGGGTTCTTGGCCATCTCGGTCAGCATCTGCTGCGACACCCGGGCCAGGTTGGCGTAACTGTCGCTGGTCTGCACCACGAACTCGACCGGCCGCGAGCGGAAACCCTGGCCCAGGCTGGGCGGCGTGATCGGAAACGCGCTGACACCCGGCAGCGCCGCCATCTTGGGCATCAGGTCGCGCGCCAGCTCCTGCGTGCTGCGGCTGCGCTCGGTCCAGTCGACGGTGCGGAACAGCGCCGTGCCCGTCGACACCTGCCCACCGCCCATGAACATGAAACGGCGGTCGAACTCGGGGTACTGCGCGCCGATGACGTCGATCGCGTCGAGGTAGCGCGCGGTGAAGTCCAGCGTGGCGCCATCGGGTGCGCGCACCGGCATGATGATCACGCCCCGGTCCTCGATCGGCGCCAGCTCGGCCTTGGTGGTGCTGAACAGCCACCAGCTCGTGCCGGCCGAGGCCGCCATCACCAGCAGCACCACCCAGCGGTGGTGCAGCACCCATCCGAGGGCGCCGCGGTAACCGTCGGTCAGGCCGACCAGCAGGCGCTCCATGCCGCGGTCGAAGCGGTTCGGTGTCGGGTTGTGGCGCAGCAGCTTGCTGCACATCATCGGCGTGAGCGTCAGCGCGACGAAGCCCGACACCACCACCGCGCCGGCCAAGGTCAGCGCAAACTCGCCGAACAGGCGCCCGGTGCGCCCGGGCGTGAAGGCCAGCGGCGCAAACACCGCGGCCAGCGTCAGCGTCATCGCCACCACCGCGAAGCTGATCTCGCGGATGCCCTTGATCGCCGCCTGGAACGGCGTGAGCCCCTCCTCGATGTGGCGGAAGATGTTCTCCAGCACCACGATGGCGTCGTCGACCACCAGGCCGATCGCCAGCACCAGCGCCAGCAGCGTCAGCGTGTTGATGGTGAAGCCGGCCAGCGCGATCAGCGCGAACGAGCCGACCAGGCTGACCGGGATGGTCACCAGCGGGATGATCGACGCGCGCAGCGTGCGCAGGAAGACGAACACCACCAGCGCCACCAGCACCACCGCCTCGGCCACCGTGGTGTAGACCGACTTGATCGAGCGGTCGATGAACACCGAGTTGTCGTTGGCCGGCACCACGGTGACCGAGGGCGGCAGGTCGCGCTGGATCTGCGGCATCACCGCGCGCACGCCGGCGGCCACCTCCAGCGGATTGGCGGTGGCGTTGCGCACCACGCCGGTGGAGACCGAGGGCACGCCGTTGAGCCGCACCCGCGAGCGCTCGGTGGCCGCGGCCTCCTGCACCCGGGCCACGTCGCGCAGGCGCACGGTGTAGCCGTTGACGGTGCGCAGCGCGATCTCGTTGAACTGCGCCACGGTGTTGAGGTCGGTGCGCGCGGTGACGTTGAACTCGCGCTGCCGGCTCTCGATGCGGCCGGCCGGCACCTCGAGGTTCTGCTTGCGCAGCGCGTCCTCGACGTCCTGCACCGTCACCCGGTAGGCCGCCAGCTTGTCGGCATCGAGCCACAGCCGCATCGCGTAGACGCGGTCGCCACCCACGGTGATGTCGGCCACGCCGGGCACGGTCTGCAGCCGCGGCTTGACGATGCGGTTGATCAGGTCGGTGATCTCCAGCGGCGACAGCGTCTCGCTGGTGTAGGCCAGCCAGATCGTCGGCGTGGCGTCGGCCTCCACCTTGGCGATGATGGGCTCGTCGACCGCATCGGGCAGCCGCCCGCGCACGCGCGAGACGCGGTCGCGCACGTCGGCGGCGGCGTTGTCCGGGTCCTTCTCGAGCTTGAAGCGCACCGTGATCTGGCTCTGCTCGGCGCGCGAGATCGAGGTGATGATGTCCACCCCTTCGATGCCGGCGATCGAGTCTTCCAGCGGCTTGGTGACCTGCGACTCGATCACCTCGGACGAGGCGCCGATCAGCCGTGTGCTGACGTTGACCACCGGCTCGTCGATGCGCGGGTACTCGCGCAGCGACAGGCGGTTGAACGAGACCAGGCCGATCAGCACGATCAGCAGCGACAGCACGGTGGCCAGCACCGGGCGGCGGATCGAGACTTCAGACAATTTCATCGGCGGCTCCGGTGGCTGGGGCGG
>JAURXG010000482.1 GCA_030654555.1 Aquabacterium sp. | reverse complement strand
GCGCCCGCCAGCGCGGCCGAGGCCGCCAGCGTGTCGCCCAGCCAGGGCAGCGGCAGGCGCTGGCAGCGGCTGCGCACCGTGGGCAGCAGGCGCTCGGGGTCGGCGCTGGTGAGCAGCAGGCGCATGGCGCCGGGTGGCTCTTCCAGCGTTTTCAGCAGCGCATTGGCCGCCGGGCCGTTGAGGGCGTCGGCAGGGTGCAGCACCATCACCTTGCCCCGCCCTCGCCCGCTGGTCTGCTGCGACCAGGCGATGGCCTGGCGCACCTGCTCGACGCGGATGTCGCGGCTGGGCTTGGCATCGGCCTTGGTCAGCTTGCTGTCCTCGTCGTCGACCCAGCCGAGCTGCACCCGCAGCGCATCGGGCAGCACCAGCAACAGATCGGGATGCACGCGGGTGGCCACCAGGTGGCAACTGGCGCAACGCCCGCAGGGCCGGCCGCTGCGCGCCGCGTCGGGCGCCTCGCACAAGGTGGCTTGGGCGAGCAACAGGCTGAATTCAAGGTGGCCGGCGCCCGCCGGACCATGGATCAGCAGCGCATGCGCGCCCGCCAGCGCGGCCGAGGCCGCCAGCGTGTCGCCCAGCCAGGGCAGCGGCAGGCGGCCGTCGGCGGCGACGCCGATCTGCAGCGCGGGCAGCGCCTCCTTGGCCATCACCCCTCCTGCCGGGCCAGCACGGCCTGCTGCACCTGGGCCCAGACGGCCTCGCGCGGCTGGTCGGCGTCGATGTGGGCGAAGCGTGCCGGATCGGCCGCCGCGCGCTGGGCGTAACCGGCGCGCACGCGGTCGAAGAAGGCCTGGTCTTCGCGCTCCAGCCGGTCGGCGGCACGGGCGGCGGCGCGGCGGGCCGCGGCAGTGGCGGCGGGCAGGTCGAACCACAGCGTGAGGTCGGGCTGCAGCAGCGCCCCGCCCTCCTCCCCACGGGCGCCCTGCACCCAGGTTTCCAGCTGCGCCAGCACGGCGCGGTCGAAGCCGCGGCCGCCGCCCTGGTAGGCAAAGGTGGCGTCGGTGAAGCGGTCGCACAGCACCACCGCGCCACGGGCCAGCGCCGGGCGGATGACCACCCGCAGGTGGTCGCGGCGGCCGGCGAAGACCAGCAGCGCCTCGGTCAGCGGGTCCATCTCGTGGTGCAGGAACAGCTCGCGCAGGCGCTCGGCCAGCGGTGTGCCGCCGGGCTCGCGGGTCAGCAGCACCTCGCGCCCACGTGCACGCAGCGCTTCGGCCAGCGCCTCGATGTGCGAGGACTTGCCGGCGCCGTCGATGCCTTCGAATGTGATGACGCGACCGGCGGGGGTCATCGGGGGGCGGGGCTTGGGTTCGGGTTGGGGGCGGAGGCGGCCAAGCCGCGCTGGAACTGGTTCACCGCCCGATTGTGCGCGGCCAGGTCCTTGCTGAAGACGCTGCTGCCGTCGCCGCGGGCGACGAAGTACAGCGCATCGGTGGGCGCCGGCTGCACAGCGGCGCGCAGCGAGGCCAGCCCCGGCATCGCGATCGGCGTGGGCGGCAGGCCACGGCGGGTGTAGGTGTTGTAGGGCGTGTCGGCGAGCAGGTCGCGCTTGCGCAGGTTGCCGTCGAACGCCTCGCCCAGGCCATAGATCACGGTCGGGTCGGTCTGCAGCGGCATGCCCAGGCGCAGCCGGTTGTTGAACACGCCCGCCACCAGGCCGCGGTCGGCGGCGCGGCCGGTCTCCTTCTCGACGATCGACGCCAGCACCAGCGCCTGCTCGGGCGTCTGGATCGGCAGGTCGGCCGCACGCTGGGCCCACACCTCGGCCAGCCGCTGGCTCTGCATGCGCGCGGCGCGGCGCAGCACCGTCAGGTCGCTGACGCCGCGGCTGTAGAGGTAGGTGTCGGGGAAGAAGCGCCCTTCGGCCGGCACGCCGGGCTGGCCGATGGCGGCCATCAGGTCGGCCTCGCTCAGCGCTGCGCCGGCGGGCCTGAGGTGCGGCGCGGCGGCCAGCGCGGCGCGGAACTGGCGGAAGGTCCAGCCCTCGACCAGGCGCACCCGCTCGAAGGCCTCGTCGCCCTGCACCATCTTGGCCAGCAGCGTGCGCGGGGTGACGCCGGGCTCCAGCTCGTAGCTGCCGGCGCGGATGCGGCGGGCGTCGCCGCTGAAGCGGAACCAGTGGTACAGCCAGCGGGCATCGGTCAAAACGCCGGCGATCACCCAGGCGGCGGCCACCTCGCGCGGCGAGGCACCGGGCTCGATCGACAGCTCGACCGTGGGCGTGGCCAGTGGCAGCGGACGGTCCAGCCACCAGCGCACGGCGGCGGCGGTGCCGCCGGCGGCCAGCAGCACCAGCAGGATCAGCAGCAGAAGGAGTCGCCAGGGTTTCATGCCGCCCGCCAGGGGCCGGGCTGCAGCAGGAAACGGGTCAAGCCCCGGCCTGCCAGCGGTGGTTTGGGGGCGTGATGATAATCGGCGGCATGAGCACCTCAAACCCGCTTTCCGGCGCACTGCGCCTGACCGACTGGGGCGTGATCCGCGCCCAGGGCGCCGACGCCGCCAGCTTCCTGCACGGCCAGCTCACGCAGGACATGAATTCGCTGCGCGAAGGCACGGCCCGGCTGGCCGGCTATTGCTCGGCCAAGGGCCGGCTGCAGGCCAGCTTCGTGGTCTGGCGCGCCGATGCCGATACCCTGCTGCTGGCCTGCAGCGCCGATCTGCTGGCGCCCACGCTCAAACGCTTGTCGATGTTCGTGCTGCGCGCCAAGTGCAAGCTGAGCGACGCCTCCGCCGATTGGCCGCTCTACGGCCTGGTGGGGGCCGAGGCCCAGGCCTGGCTGGGCGACAGCGCGCCGAGCCAGCCGTGGGCCACGGCGGCGGCCGGTGCCGGTGTCGCCATCCGCCTGCCCGATGCTCAAGGCCAGCCACGCTGGCTGCTGGCGCTGCCGGCCGATGCCGCTGCGCCCGCCCTGCCGGCACTGGCGCCCGAGACCTGGCAGTGGCTGGAGGTGCAGAGTGGCCTGGCGCGCATCAGCGCGGCCACAGTCGAGCAGTTCGTGCCGCAGATGGTCAACCTCGAGGTGGTGGGCGGCGTCAACTTCCAGAAGGGCTGCTACCCGGGGCAGGAGGTGGTGGCGCGCGGCCAGTACCGCGGCACGATCAAGCGCCGCACGATGCTGTTCGACAGCGACGCGCCTTTGGTCGTCGGGCAGGAGGTGTTCCACAGCGACGACCCCGGCCAGCCCGCCGGCTTGGTGGCGCTGGCCGCGCCGCGGCCGGGCGGCGGCGCCAGCGCGCTGGTGGAGATCAAGCTCAGCGCACTCGAGTCCGGCAGCCTGCACGCCGGCACGGCCGACGGCCCGCGGCTGATCCGCGTCGCCCTGCCCTATTCGATCCCCATCGACCAGGGCTGAGCAGCGGCGCTGTGACGGACCGCCGGCTCTACGTCTACTACCGCGTGCCCGAGGCGGCGCTGAGCGTCACCGTGACGGCTGTTCGGCAGATGCAGTCGGCGTTGACGCTCGCGCACCCGGGCCTGCAGGTCGAACTGCTGCGCCGCCCCGAGTTGCGCGATGGCGAGGTGACCTTGATGGAAACCTACCGCGGCCACATCACGCCCACGCTGGCCGCCGCCATCGAACGGGCCGCCAGCGCCCTGCCCCAACCCCGCCACACCGAAAGCTTCGACCTGCTATGAGCAACGACGAATTCAAGGCGCTGCTGCAGCGCTTCACCGCGGCCGCCGAAGCGGGTGATGGCGACGCGCTGGCGGCCTGCTTCACGCCCGATGGCGTCTACCACGACTACATCTACGGCGACCACCGCGGCCGCGCCGACATCGCGCACATGCTGCGCGACCTGTTCCACCGCGACGCCGGGCCCGACTACCGCTGGGAGATGTTCGATGCTGTCTGCAACGGCGACCTGGGCTACGCCTGGTCGCTGTCGAGCTTCACCTCGCGGGTGCCCGAGTTTGCCGGCCGATCGGTGGTCATCGACGGCATGAGCCGCTTCGAGCTGCGCGACGGGCTGATCAGCGACTACCGCGAGTCGGTCAACGGTGGCGTGGCCATGGCCCAGCTGGGCGTGGCGCCCGAGCGCATCGCCAAGGTGCTGGCGCGCTGGGGCCGGCAGATGATGGACCTGCCGACGACCCAGGCCTTCCTGGCGCGCGCCAAGGGCACGCGGATCTGACCGCGACGGTGGCGCCGGGCGCTACAGCGCCTTGACCATCGCCTGGTGCGGGATGCCGGCCTCCTCGAACTCGGGCCCCTGCATCTCGAAGCCGGCGCGCCGGTAGAAGGCGGCCGCCGACGACTGCGCATGCAGCAGCAACTGCCGGTCGCCACGCTCGCGGGCGGCCTGCATCAGCGCATCCAGCACCGCGCGGCCCACGCGGCTGCCGCGCATCGCCGCCAGCACCGCCATGCGGCCGATCTTCGACACGCCCGGTTCATGCTCGAGCAGCCGCCCGGTGGCCAGCGGCAGCCCCAGCCGGTTGTAGGCCACGGCATGCAGGCACACCGCGTCGGCGGCGTCCCATTCCAGCTCGGCCGGGATCTTCTGCTCGTCGACGAACACCTGCTTGCGGATCACGCCGGCCTCGCGGCCCAGCGCGTCCCAGGCGCCCAGCCGCACGTCGACCATGGGCTGGCCGGTGTCGAAGGCGTGCAGCACGTCGCGCAGCTCTTGCGGGATCGGCTGGCTGGTCTGCGTGGCCGGGTTGGCGAAGACGTAGACCAGCTCGCCGCGCACCAGCAGTTCGTCGCCGCGGAACACCGCGCAATCCAGCACCTTGGACGAATTGCCGATGCGTGCGGTGCGCACGCCCACGTCGATCAGGTCGTCGTAGCGCGCCGAGGCGTTGTACTCGAGCGAGGCCTTGCGCACGTAGAAATCACCGTCCAGCGCGGCCATCGTCGGGTGGTAGGGCAAGGCCAGCGCGCGCCACCAGCCGGCCACCGCGGTGTCGAAGTACATCAGGTAGTGGCCGTTGAAGACGATCTTCTGCAGATCGACCTCGGCCCAGCGCACGCGCAGGCGCTCGAAGAAACGGAATTCGCTGCGGGTGCTCATCGGGTCACAGTCTCCAGGCGTCTTTCAATGCGTCGGCAGCCGCCGACTGGGCGTGGGCCGCTTCCTTCAGCGCACGGCCCATCTTGATGAAATCATGCGTCAGGCCGCGGTACAGCTCCAGCGCCACCGGGACACCCGCCAGCCGCAGCCGGTCGGCATAGGCCAGGCCTTCGTCGACCAGTGGGTCGCATTCGGCCAGGATCATGCAGGCGGGCGCCACGCCATCCAGGTCATCGGCCTCCAGCGGGGCGAAGCGCCAGTCGTGGCGGTGGTGGAAGTCGATGTAGTGGTCGAAGAACCAGGCCACGTTGGCGGTATCCAGCAGGAAGCCGTTGGCAAACAGCCGGTGCGAGGCGGTGTCCATGTGGGCCGTGGTGCCCGGCGTGATCAGCAACTGCAGCGCCAGCGGCAGGCCGCGGTCACGCGCATGGATGGCGCAGGTGGCCGCCAGCGTGCCACCGGCGCTGTCGCCGCCCACGGCCAGGCGGGCGCCATCCAGCCCGAGTTGATCGGCGCCCGTGCCGGCCAGCCAGCGCAGCGCCGCCCAGGCGTCATCGACCGCGGTGGGAAAGCGGTGCTCGGGCGCCAGCCGGTAGTCCAGCGCCAGCACCGCGCCGCCCGAGCGTTGCGCCAGCTGCCGGCACAGGCTGTCGTGCGTCTCCAGCCCGCCGATGACGAAGCCGCCGCCGTGCAGGTACAGCAGCACCGGCAGCCGGGCGTGGCTGTCGGCGTACAGGCGGGCGGCCAGCGGCGTGCCGTCGGCGGCGGGCACGCTCAGGTCCTGCACCCGGGCCAGCGGCGCACGCGGCGGCTCCAGCACCTCGGCCGCCTTGTGGTACGCGGCGCGGGCCTCGGTGGGCGTCATTGCATGGAAGGGCACCCGCTGCGCGCGGCGGATGCGGTCGAGCAGGCCGGCCATCGCCGGGCTCAGCAGTTGGGTTGTCACCTGGCAAACACGCGGTTTCGAGGCGCGCAAGCATACTGGCAGGATTGCCCGCAGCGACTGAAAGGACCCGTTTCATGGCCCGCATCCTCTACCTCACCCAGATCGAGCTCGACCACGGCGCCGTGAAGTGCCTGCCCGAGGAATGCCAGCGCGTGGGCATGAAGAAGCCGCTGGTGGTCACCGACCCCGGTGTTCGTGCCGCCGGTGTGCTCGACAAAGCCCTGGCCGCGCTGGGCTCGGTGCCGCATGCGGTGTTCGACCAGACGCCCAGCAATCCCACCGAGGCCGGCGTGCGCGCCGCGCTGGAGGTCTACCGCTCGGCCGGCTGCGACGGCCTGATCGCCGTGGGTGGCGGCTCCAGCATCGACCTGGCCAAGGGCCTGGCGATCCTGGCGGTGCACCCGGGGGCGCTGAAGACCTACGCCACCATCGAGGGCGGCAGCCTGAAGATCACCGACGCGGTGCCGCCGCTGATCGCCGTGCCCACCACCGCCGGCACCGGCAGCGAGGTGGCGCGCGGCGCCATCGT
>JAURXG010000475.1 GCA_030654555.1 Aquabacterium sp. | reverse complement strand
GGTGATGGTGCCGGTGGTGCCCATCGCGCTGACGAAGTGCGTGATGCGCCCGCCCGTCTGCTGCCAGATCTCGGGGCCGGTGGTCTCGAAGTGGATGCGCGGGTTGTCGGCGTTGGCGAACTGGTCGAGCACCCGGCCCTTGCCGTCCTTCTGCATCTGCTCGGCCAGGTCGCGGGCGTACTCCATGCCGCCCGAGCGCGGCGTGAGGATCAGCTCGGCGCCGTAGGCCTTCATGGTCTGGGCGCGCTCGATCGACAGGTCCTCGGGCATGATCAGCACCATGTGATAACCCCGGATCGCCGCGGCCATGGCCAGCGCGATGCCGGTGTTGCCCGAGGTGGCCTCGATCAGCGTGTCGCCGGGGGCGATGTCGCCGCGCTCCTCGGCCCGGCGGATCATGCTCATCGCCGGGCGGTCCTTCACCGAGCCGGCGGGGTTGTTGCCCTCGAGCTTGCCGAGGATCACGTTGCCACGCGCCGCGCCGGCCGCACCGGGCAGGCGCTGCAGGCGCACCACCGGCGTCTGGCCGATCACGTCCTCGATGGTGGGGTAGCTGGAACTGTTCAAAGGGTCACCTCCTGCGCCGATTGTGTCAGCCACGGCGCGGGCTCGCCGAACCCGCATGACATAATCAATATTCACGCCGCGCCCTCCGGCCGCGACCCGCCCGCGTGACGAAATCGGTAGACGTAGCGGATTCAAAATCCGCCGCCGCAAGGCGTGCCAGTTCGAGTCTGGCCGCGGGCACCACCCCCCCTCCATCCGTCGTCCGCCACGGTCACCCATGCCGCCCATGCCCCCCGTCACCAAGGCGCTGATGCTGATCTGCACGGCGGTGTTCTGCGTGCAGCTGTTGCTGCCGATCGTGCCGCTGGATGCCTTCTTCGCGCTGTGGCCGCTGGGCAGCGGGCGCTTCTGGCCCTGGCAGGTGGTGAGCTACGGTTTCCTGCACGGCAGCATCACGCACCTGTTCTTCAACATGCTCGGCCTGTGGATGTTCGGCGCCGAGCTCGAGCGGCTGTGGGGCCCCAGGCGCTACCTGCAGATGCTGCTGGCCAGCGTGATCGCCGCGGCCCTGGTGCAGCTGGTGTTCAACATGATGGTCGGCTCCCGCGCGCCCACCGTCGGTGCATCCGGCGCACTGTTCGGGTTGCTGCTGTCCTTCGGCATGCTGTTCCCCAACCGGATCATCATGCCGCTGTTCCCGCCCATCCCGATGAAGGCACGCACCTTCGTGATGGTGTTCGGCGGGCTCGAGTTGCTGTTCGGCCTGCAGGGCAGCAGCGGCGTGGCGCACTTTGCGCACCTGGGCGGCATGCTCGGCGCCTGGCTGATGATCAGCTGGTGGCGCGGCAGGCTGCCGTTCGGCGGCCCACCCCGCCGGCGCTGAGCTGCGCGGTGGCCTGAAGGGCCGCAGCGCGTCGCCCCTGGCGCCCCAGCCGCTCGTCTATCACCCCGCGGGGTCGTGGGTGCTTCAGGAACGGATCATGCTTGCCGCAGGCATGCCACTTTCGGGAGCGCTGCGATGAAACCACGCCTGCCCTGGCGGTCTGCCGCCGCCTGGACCACCCTGCTGGCCTTGCTGGCCGCCTGGCTGCTGACCTGGTCGCCGCCGGGATCTGCCGCCGAAGGCGCCGAGGCCGCGCTGGAACTCGCGCGACGCTGAGCGCCGGCTTCCGACTCAGGCCACCAGGCCCTGCACCACGGTGGGGTAACGCAGGCGCAACCCCAGTTCGGCCTTCAGGCGCCGGTTCAGCAGCCGCCGCGATTCGCCCATGAAGCTGAGCTGCATCGGTGACAACTGTCGCGCTGCCTCCTCGCGCGACAGGCGCGGCGGCCGCGGCAGGCCGCACAGGTCGGCGGCCAGGTCGAAGTAGTCGCCCATGCGCAGGTCGGTGTCGTCGCAGACGTTGATGGCACGCTGGCGGCCGCCCCGGTGCAAGGCGGCCACGCAGGCGCGCGCCAGGTCGTCGGCATGGATGTGGTTGGTGTAGGCATCGTCCTCGGCGCGCAGCACCGGCGCGCCGCGCGCCAGGCGCTCCCGCGGATGGCCGCCGGGCCGGTCGCCGGCATAGATGCCGGGGATGCGCAGCAGCGTGACGGCCACGCCACGGTCGAGGCCGAAGGCGCGCAGCCGCCGCTCGGCGGCCACGCGCCGGCGGGCGCGATCGGTGGCTGGCGCCAGCGGCCGCGTCTCGTCGAACTGCGCGCCGCCGGCGTCGCCATAAACACCGGTGGTGCTGCCATAGACCAGCCGCTTCACACGCCCGCCACGCGCCAGCGCCTGCAGCAGGTGCGCGGTGCGCAAGTCCTGGGCGCCCTGCCCCGGCGGCGGAGCCAGGTGCAGCACGGCATCGGCCAGCGCACCGATGCGATGCAGGCTGGCCGCATCGTCCAGGTTGCCCAGCAGCGGCACGGCACCGGCCGCACGCAGCTCGCTGCAACGCTGGGGCGACGAGGTCAGTGCCAGCAGCCGCCAGCGCCCGCGCAGCAGGCGCAGCACGCGTTTGCCCACGTCACCACAACCCACCACCAGCAGGGTGGGACGTCGGGTCATGGCGGTCTGCGGCATCGGGTGATCAGGGGCTGCGGGCACAATGGCGATCCAGTTTACAGGCCCTGCCTATCGGCATTTCTTGCCGTGTTCGATCCCGCGCCGGGCCGCCTTCCGCATGCACCTGTCCATCACCCTCCAACCCTCGGGCCGCACCTTCGACGTGCAGCGCAACGAGCCCATCCTCACCGCCGCCATCCGCCAGGGGGTCGGTCTGCCCTATGGCTGCAAGGACGGTGCCTGCGGCTCCTGCAAGAGCCGCCTGCTGGCGGGGCGGGTGATCCACGGCGCGCACCAGCTGAAGGCCTTGAGCGAAGCCGAGGAGGCCGCCGGCCTGGTGCTGACCTGCTGCGCCACGCCGCAGACCGACTGCGTGCTGGAAGCGCGCAGCGTGCCCGGTGCCGGCGAGTTCCCCGTGCTGAAGATGCCCACCCGGGTGCTGGCCATCGACCGGCCCAGCGCCGACGTCGCGGTGCTGCGCATGCAACTGCCGGCCAACCAGCGTTTCCAGTACCACGCCGGGCAGTACGTCGAGTTCATTCTGAGCGGCGGCGCGCGGCGCAGTTACTCGATGGCCAACGCACCCGGCCGGGTCGGCAACCCGCCCGCCATCGAGCTGCACATCCGCCACATGCCCGGCGGTCTGTTCACCGACCAGGTCTTCAGCACGCTGAAAGAGAAGGACATCCTGCGCATCGAAGGCCCGTTCGGCAGCTTCTTCCTGCGCGAATCGAGCAAGCCGGTGATCCTGCTGGCCTCGGGCACCGGCTTCGCGCCGATCAAGGCGCTGATCGAGCAGATGCAGGACAGCGGCGTCGACCGCCCCGCCACGCTGTACTGGGGCTGCCGCGGCAAGGCCGATCTGTACCTGCACGACTGGGCGCTGCAGGCAGCCGCCACGATGCCCAACCTGCGCTACGTGCCGGTGCTGTCCGAACCGCCCGCCGACGGACGCTGGAGCGGCCGCACCGGCCTCGTGCACCAGGCGGTGATGGCCGACTGGCCCGACCTGTCCGGCCACCAGGTCTATGCCTGCGGCACGCCGTTGATGGTGGACGCCGCGCAGCGCGACTTCATCGCCCGCTGCGGCCTGCCCGCCGATGAGTTCCTGGCCGACGCCTTCACCTCCGAAGCCGACAAGCACCCTGTCTGAACGCCGAGATCACCCGATGGCCCTGCACCGCCGCCACCTGCTGCAAGCCAGCCTTGCCCTTGCCGCCTCCACCCCGCTGTGCGCGCTGGCCCAGCCCGCGGGCCGCCCGATCCGCCTGATCGTGCCCTACCCGCCCGGCGGCCCGCTCGACAGCGTGGCCCGCGCACTGGCCGCGGCGGTCAAGGACAGCCTGGGGACCGTGGTGGTCGACAACAAGCCCGGCGCGGGCGGCAACCTGGGCGTCGACCTGGCCGCCAAGGCGCCGCCCGACGGCCTGACCATCGTGATGGGCGCGGTGGCCACGCATGCGATCAACCCCTGGCTGTTTGCCAGGCTGCCCTACGACCCGATCCGCGACTTCACGCCCATCACCCGCGTGGCCCAGGTGCCCAACGTGCTGGTGATGAATGCCGAGGCCGCCACCAAGCTGGGCATCCACACCCTGCGCGACCTGGTGGCCTATGCCAAGAAGAACCCGGGCAGGCTGAACTACGGCTCGGGAGGCAACGGCAGCGCCGGGCACCTGGCCGGCGAGATGTTCAAGTCGCAGGCCGGCGTATTCATGGTGCACATCCCCTACGCCGGCGGCTACCCGGCCCAGCTGGGCCTGCTGGCCGGGCAGGTGGACCTGAACTTCGACAACCTGTCCAGCGCCTCGGCCAACATCAAGGCCGGCCGGCTGCGGGCGCTGGCGCTGACCACCACCCTGCGCTCGCCGGCCATGCCCGAGCTGCCCACCATCGCCGAGGCCGGGCGCGACCTGGGCCTGGGCGGCTTCGACGTCGGCACCTGGTTCGGCCTGTTCGGCCCGGCCGGCCTGCCGGCCGAGGTGCTGGCGCGGCTGAACCAGGCCTTCGTCGCGGCGATGGCCACGCCCGAGGTCAAGGCGCGTTTCGCGCAGCTGATGTCGGAGCCCTCGCCCACCACGCCCGAGCAGTTCGCTGGCTTCGTCAAGGCCGAGCTGGCCAAGTACGGGCCGGTGGTGAAGGCCTCGGGCGCGAAGGTCGACTGACCCGCCGGCAGGGTATCGCCGATCTCGAGCGCGGCCCGGTTCAGGCTTGCGCGAGCTTGAACTGGCCCACCGTGTCGACCAGCGCACCGGACTGGCTGCGCACCGACTCCACCGCCGAGGCCGATTGCTCGGCCATCGCGGCGTTCTGCTGGGTGGCCTCGTCGAGCCGGCGCATCGCCTGGTCGATCTGCGTGATGCCGCTCTCCTGCGCCGCGAAGCTGACGGCCACCTCGGTGGTGAGGTCCGAGACACGCTGCACCGATGCCACCACCTGCTGGATCGTCGCACCGGCCGTGCCGACCTCGGCAGCGCCGCTCTCGACCTTGTCCACCGTGTCACGGATCAAGGCCGCGATCTCCTTGGCCGCGGCGGCGCTGCGCTGCGCCAGGCTGCGCACCTCGCTGGCCACCACCGCGAAGCCGCGCCCCTGCTCGCCGGCGCGGGCCGCCTCGACGGCGGCATTCAGCGCCAGGATGTTGGTCTGAAAGGCGATGCCATCGATCACGCTGTTGATGTCGGCGATCTTGCGCGAGGCGGCCAGGATCTGATCCATCCGGGCCACCACGCGGCCCACGGCCTCGCCGCTGGTGGTGGCCACCTCGCGCGCCTGGCCCGCCACGGCCTCGGCATCACGCACACGCTGGCTGCTCTGGCGCACCGATCCGCTGAGTTCGCTGACGCTGCCTGCCGTCTCCTGCAGCGTGGCGGCCTGGCCTTCGGTGCGCACGGTCAGGTCGCTGCTGCCGCTGGCGATCTCGCCCATGCTGTCGGACACGGCACGCGCGCGCAGGCGCACATCCCCCACGACCCGCGCCAGACTGTCCTTCATCTCGTCCATCGCCCGGCCCAGGCGCCCCACTTCGTCGTCGCCATGCTGCAGCGACGGGCCGCTCAGGTCGCCCGCGGCCATGCGCTGGGCGGCGAGCAGGGCCCGCTGCAGCGGCGCCAGCGTGGCCCGCCGGATCAGCAGGAAAGCGGACAGCACCGCGGCGATCGCCAGCAGGTTGAGCCCCAGCGTCGCGACCTTGACGAAAGCCACCGCCTCGGCCACCAGCGGGCCGAAGCGGTTGGAGTTGTCGGTCACCGCGGCCATGTCGGCCAACAGGCGCGTGGCCAGCGCCGGCGTCAACGGGCCGCTGCCGGCACCGGCCAAAGTGGCCAGCACGCGGTCGAGGTCGACGACGTCCTTGTGCGGCAGGCGGATGATGTCGCCGAAGCCGAGCACGCCGAAGGCCCATTGCTCGACCGCGAACAGTTCGACGTCGACGCGCGTGGCGATGGCGCGGGCGGCGGCCAGCGGCCGCGCCACGTCGTCGCGGCTCACGCTGCCGGCACTTCGCCCGCCTTCGGCCACCCGGTCCAGCGCCGACAGGGCCTGCATCACCAGCGTGACATGCTCACGCTCGAGGTAGTGGAACAACGCCGCCTTGCCGAGCAGGCGCGTGCCGAGCATCACCACCAGCGAGACGACGGCCACGGCGATCAGGCCCAGGTTGAATTTGTGGCGCAAGCTGTACGACATCGACGACTCCGGTGAAATGCGCAGGCCGCGGCCGCACTTGCCACCCTTCAGGCGGCAGCCACACAGCGCACGTGCTTGGCTATCGGCGCGGCGCCGGGCTTCTTGACGACGCCGCCGCTCGCCACCACCGCAGAGTGCCGGTCGCCGGCCCTGGCCCGCGCAGGTGCGCCAACGCAGGCCGGCGCTGGCGCAGCCGGTTTAAGCTGATGGCCTCGCAGCGCCAAGCTGCACCGCCCGTGGGAGCCACTTGATGAAACCGAGTTGCCTGTCCTGTGCTGCCGCCCTGCTGTGGCTGAGCCTGCCTTTCACCGCCACGGCGCAACCGGCGGCATCGGCGGCGGCACCGTCGATGGCGGCTTCGGCGGCCGGCCCTGCCAAGCCCGTGCGCCGCCTGATGACGCCGGCCGAACAACGCAGCAGTGCCACGCCACCGGGCGAATTGCAGCCCGAGCGCCCCGTGGTGCCGCAGATCCGCATTCCGCTGGGCAAGACGCCGCCGCCGCCGACCGCGACCACGGCCGCACGGCGCGCGGCCACCGCCTCGTCGCCAGCGGCCATCGACGATGCCGCCGCGCGTTGCGTGGCGCTGCAAAGCGCCGATGCGCGCACCGAGTGCCTGGCCCAGCTCAAGCGCCCGAACGCAAAACGCTGAAACGCGCCGGCGGGGTGATCAGCGCGGCTGCAGTCGCTGCAGTTCGTCGGGCGTGTTGGCGTTGAAGAACGCGCCCGCGTCGTCGAACACGACGGTGGCGCAGCGGTGCTGGCCGGTCCAGCGGTCGATCTTGCGCTGGCCGCCGTGGGTGAAGGCGACCAGGCTTTCCATCAGCGTGGCGCGCATCAGGCAGAACACCGGCTGCACCTGGATCTGTCGGCCGTCCGGGCCCTCTTCCACCGTGGCCGCCATCGCGATCTCGGCGTCCTCGGCCACCAGCGCATCGGCCAGGCGGGCCACCAGATCGGTGGGGAAGTTCGGCGTGTCGCAGGGCACGGTGACCAGGTAGGGCGTCTCGCAGCGCTCCAGGCCGGCCAGGAAGCCGGCCAGCGGGCCGGGGTAGTCGGCGATGGCATCGGGCCACACCGGCACGCCCATGGCCTCGTAGGCACCCAGATTGCGGTTGGCGTTGATCATCAGGTGGCCCACCTGCGGCTGCAGCCGCAGCAACGCATGCATCGCCAGCGGCAGGCCCAGGTGGTTCTGCAGGCCCTTGTCGACACCGCCCATGCGGCTGCCACGCCCGCCGGCCAGGATCACGCCAGTGATGTCGTCAAGGGCTATCGCCGCCATGCTCATTGCTCCAAGAGGTCGAAGGCCTGGGTCTCGACATCGATGAAGGCGCGGGTGACGCCGGCCACGGCGCGCCAGGTGTCGGCGCGTGGGTGGGCATCGACCGCGTCGCACAGCTTGCCCACCCAGGTCTGCACATGGGCGCGGAAGAAGCGTCGTTGCTGCTCCAGGTTGCACACGGCGATGTCGTCGCCGGCGATCAGCCAGCGCATCACCTCCAGCACGAAGGCCACATGGTCCTCGGTCTCCAGCCGGTCGGCATCGCGGGCCAGGCCCAGCGTGGCCAGGTCGGTGCGCAGGGCGGCCAGCGGCTTGTCGTTGAGGAAGCCGCTGAGGTAGTGCGAGCCGTAGGCAAACACCTCGGGCCGGCCCACGCCGTGGAACAGCGCCTCGTGCTCGGCCGCGGCATCGGCCACGCTAGTGGCACGCATCGCCGCCACCAGCGCGCCCCACGGCGCCTCGAGGTGGCCGCCGGGCTGCGGTGCCTCGGTGACCGCCACCCGGAACTGCTGCAGCAGCGCCTCGTCCGGTGGCGCCAGCCACAGGCTGGCCAGCAGGCCATACAGCTCGGCACGCGCCAGCTCTTCGCTGTCGTCGGCGGTGGCAAAGCTCAGGGCGCGCAGGTCGGAGTCGCTCATCGTGGCGGTCATCAGAGGTCGGTGATCCGAACTTCGTTCGGGTTGGTGTGGATGTCGATCACCCGGCAGTCGCCGCACATCTTCAGCCGCTCGGCGGCCACGCCCTGGAAGGCGGCATGGCCGGCCAGCTTGGTGATCATCGCCTCGATCGCGCGCAGCGTGCCGAAGGGCTTGCCGCAGCGCACGCAGGCATAGGGCTGCACCTCGTGCAGCACCCGCGCGGCCTTGCGGGCCTTGCCCTCGTCGGCCAGCCACAGCCGCGGCTGCAGCGTGATCGCCGCTTCGGGACAGGTGGTGGCGCACAGCCCGCACTGCACGCAGTTCTTCTCGATGAAGCGCAGCTGCGGGCGCTCGGGGTTGTCGAGCAGCGCGCTCTCGGGGCAGGCGCCCACACAGCTCAGGCACATGGTGCACTTGGCCGTGTCGATGACGAGGCTGCCGAAAGGCGCCCCGGCCGCCGGCAGCGGGATCGTCTCGACCGGCGTGGGCGCCTGGGTCAGCAGGTGGTCGAGCGCCAACTCCAGCGTGCCGCGCTTGTCGGCCTGCGCGGCGAAAGCGGCCGGCCGCCCCACGCCCTGGGCCGGCGCTGCGCGCAGCGCGGTGTCCAGCGCGCCCAGGTCACGTGCGTCCTTCGCCTCGATCAGCTTGAAGTGCTCGCCGGCATACCCCAGCCCGGCCAGCAGGGCCTGCGCCACCGCCATCTGCTCGGCCAGCGCCTGGCGGTACTCGGGCGCTTCTTCGTCGGTCAGCAGCAGCCACACCTGGCTGGCGCCCTGCGCCTTGGCGGCCAGCCACAGGTCGAGGCCGATGCTGGCGGTGTGCCACACGGCCACCGGCAGCACGCGGGCCGGCACACCGTGCAGGCCGCCCTGGGCCAGGCTGGTGGCGCGGTCCACCTGGGCCGCGCGGCCCAGTTCGTCGATCAGCCGGCTGCCCGCGCCCTGGCTGTGCAGCAGCAGCGCGGCGTCCTGGCCGCCGGCCTTGGCATAGGCGGTCAACATCGTGCGCAGCCGCTTGCCCTGGTCGACGGTGCCGGGGTAGGCAAAGCTCATCGCACCGCTGGGGCACACGGTGCTGCAGGCACCGCAGCCCACGCACAGGTGCGGCTCGACGAACACGCCGCCGCCCTGGCCCAGCGGCGCGCCGGGCGCTGGCAAGCCAGGGATGGGGCCGCGGTTCTTGCCGGTCAGCTTGCCCTTGAGGTTGGCCTCGCTGCGGATGGCGCGCGCCGAGCACACGTCGATGCAGGCGGTGCAGCCGATCTGCTGGTTGCGGCTGTGCGCGCACAGGTTCTGGCGGTAGCTGAAGAAGCGCGGCTTCTGAAATTCGCCCACCTGCTCGCGCAG
The DNA here is from genome assembly GCA_030654555.1 of Aquabacterium sp. GTDB lineage: Bacteria > Pseudomonadota > Gammaproteobacteria > Burkholderiales > Burkholderiaceae_C > Pseudaquabacterium. The sequence goes on along the minus strand of JAURXG010000475.1, from coordinate 3,634 downwards.
CGCCAGCACCGCGGCCATCAGCTTGCGCTCGTCGGCCCCGGCGTGGAAGTAGCCCTGCGGCGGCTCGTGCTGGCTGAAGGCCGGCTGCTCACGCAGGTCGAGCACCAGGTCGAAGCGCTCGTCCACGGTCTGCGGCTCACGCTGGAAGTCGATCGCGCCGGCCGCCTCGCACACCCGCACGCAGTCGCGGTGGCTCTTGCAGGCGGTCAGGTCGACCTGGTAGCTGAAGTCGATGGCACCCTCGGGGCAGGCGGCGATGCAGGCATTGCAGCGGGTGCACAGGTCCAGGTCGATCGGGTTGGACTGGCTCCACTGCGCCTCGAACTGGCCCAGCCAGCCGCTCAGCCGGGTGAGGCGGCCGCTGTGCACCGCATGCTGGTGCACCTGGGTCAGCGCACCGCCGGCGCGGTCGACCAGCAGGGTCAGCTCGAGCTTGTCGGCCAGCAGCGCAGCGGCGCGCTCGGCGGCATCGGCGCCACCGATCACCAGGCAGCGCCCCTCGCTGCGGTAGCTGACGGTGCCCACCGGCTCGGCGTCGGGCAGTTGCGCGGCGGCGATCAGCGCGGCCAGCTTGGGCGTGGCCTGCTTCGCGTCGCGCGACCAGCCGCCGGTCTCACGCAGGTTGACGAAGTGGATCGGCCGCACGTCCACCGGCGCGCTGCCTTCGGTCTGCTGATTGAGCGCGAGGAACAGCCGGCTCTCCTGCGTGCAGCCCACCAGCAGCGGCTCGGCCTGGGTGCCGGTGGCCACGGCGGCGCGCTGGAAGGTGCCGGCCTCGCGCCGGCACAGCAGGCTTGCCTCGGTGGCGATGCCCTCAGCCTGGGCGCCCGGCGTCTGGCTCAGGGCCCGCGCCAGCGCCGGGCGGTCCAGCGGCATCGTGCGGTTGCAGTCGCAGATCAGCGTCTTCATCGGGGTCGGTGTCCAGGGGGGAATCGGAGGGGGCGGCGGCGAGCATGGGCGTTGGATCCGCGGCCCGCTCGGCGGTGGTTTCAGGGGGCGGCTTCTCGTGATCGAACAGGCCCAGGAACTGCGACTGGGCCATCTGCCGCAGCATGCCCTCGGGCAGCGGATCGGGCTTGCCGTAGTCGTCGATGTAGGTATCCAGCCCGTCCATGATGTTGAAGTGCGGATCGGTGAACAGCTTCTTCAGCGCGGCGTTCTTGACGCCGCTGTCGACACCGGGCGCGACGAAGCGGGTGTAGTCGCTCTCGAGACCGAGTGCGGCCACGTCGGCCAGCGTCGGTGGCGGCGGGGCCGCAGGCGGTGTGTCGACCGCCGTTGCCGTCGGCACTGGCGCGGCCGCGGCGCTGGACTGCGCGGATGGCATGGCCGCCGGCACCACCGCCACCGGCGCGGGCTCGACCGGCGCCACGCCCTGGCGCACCTGCACCTTGCGTCGCGACCAGCGCGACAGGAAGCCGCCGGTGTCGTCGTCGGGGGCGGTGGCCATGGCGATGGTGCGGCGCCGCGCGCTCAGCGCTCGCCGGGCGGCTTGAACGACACCGGCCGGCGCCGCTGCTTGGGCTCGGGCCGGTAATGCTCGTCGACGAAGGCCTGCAGCCAGGCGCAGACCTCGTCGGGCAGCGGCAGGTTGTCGACGCGTTCCTGCGCGTCGAGCAGGCGACCGGCCTCGTTGTACGACAGCGTCACCAGCTCGGGCCAGGCGCGCGACGGATCGTCGTCGTCGATGCGCCACATGACGAACCACACCGGCGACCCGGAGGTGAGGTTCAGGTAGTAGCCCTCGGCCTCGTCGCGGTGCAGCGTGACACCCAGGCCGGGGTGCAGCACCTGGGCGAAGCGGCCGTCGTCGCGCAGCGTGCGGGGGCTGTCGCCCAGGCCGTCGGGGTCGACCACCACCTCGACGATGCGAAAGCGCCAATCCTCCCAGGCATTGGGCTGCTTCTGGCGTTCGATGACCACCGCCACCGGGCAATAGGGTCGCTGTTGCATAACCGGCAGAGTCTAGCGGCCGCACCCGCGACAGGTTGTCGTGCAGGCCTTGCCGACGCCCATGGCAGGGTTTGTCGGGATGCGCCGCTCAGGCACCGGCCGGCGGCTGTGCCGCCTCGGGCTCGCTGAGCAGCAGCACGCTCATCACCGCGCCGCTGCCTTCGGCCGGCGGGCGGTTGCCGGCGCGGATGTCGCCGCCGTAGCGCTCGACCAGGCTGCGGCTGATCCACAGGCCCAGGCCGGTGCCGTCCTTCTTGCGCGTGACGAAGGGCTGGAACAGCTCGCGCAGCAGCTCGTCGCTCAGGCCCGGCCCGGTGTCGGCCACCTCGATGCGCACGCCCGGCCGCTGCTGGGCGTCGGCCCAGTCGGCGGTGCGCAGCGTCAGCCGGCCGCCCTCGGGCATGGCGTGGATGGCGTTGACCATCAGGTTGACCAGCACCTGCTGCAGCTCCTGGCGGTTGATGCCGGCGCTGCGGCTGGCGCGGTAGTCGCGTTCGATGGTGATGCGCGTGCGCGCCAGCAGGTGGTTGGTCAGCACCAGGCAATCGTCCAGGGTGCGGGCGGCATCCACCGCTTCCACATAGCCGGCAAACTCGTTGGGCCGCGCAAACTGCAGCAGCTGGGTGACGATCAGGCGCATGCGCTCGATCTGCTGGTCGACCAGCTTCAGTTCGGCGGCCACCCGCTGCGCGTCGTCGCCCAACAACTCGCGCACCAGGTCGAGGTTGCCCTGGATCACCGCGATCGGGTTGTTCACCTCGTGGGCGATGCTGGCCGTCAGCTGGCCCACGGCGGCCATCTTCTCCGAGCGCAGCAGCTGCGATTGCGCGGCCTGCAGCTCGCGCGTGCGGCCCTCCAGCGCCTCGGTGCGCTGCGCCACCTTGGCGTCGAGCTCGGCGTTCCAGCGCTGCAGCGCGGCGGTCTTGTCGGCGATGGTGTCGAGCAGATGGTCGAGGTGGCCGGCCAGCGCGCCGATCTCGTCGCCGCTGTCGACCCGGCCCACCCGCGCCGCCAGCCCGCCCTGCTCCACCTGGGCCATGGTCTGCGCCATCTGCTCGAGCGGGTGGAAGATCTGCCGCGCCCAGCGCGCCGACCAGAACGCTGCCAGCACCATCACGCTGAAGAACACCGCGCCGATGCCGGCCAGCACACCGTACTTCAGCCAGGTGAAGGGCTTCTCGAGGTAGCCGACGTAGAGCATGCCCACGCGGGCGCCGCGGTCGTCCGTCAATGGCTCGTAGGCCGAGACATACCAGTCGTTGACGACGAAGGCGCGGTCCAGCCAGGTGTCGCCGCGGCCCAGCACGGCCTCGCGCACCGCCATCGACACCCGCGTGCCGATGGCCCGGCGCTCGCCGCTGCCGACGCGGCCGTCGACCGCATCGAACAGGCGCACGTTGGTGGAGATGCGCACGTCGTCCAGGAACAGCGTGGCCGTGCCGCGGCTGCCGAACGGCAGGGCGCCCTCGGGATAGACGATGGCGTTGATGTGGTCGATGAAGCCCAGGTTGCGGTTGAGCAGCACGCCGGCCTGGATCACCGCCAGCACCCGGCCACCGGCGGCGCGCACCGGCGCATGGGCCTGCAGCACCATCGCCCGGTCCTCCTGGCTGCGCGTGCTGGGCTGGGCGTTGCGGGTGGCCACCAGCGACACCGGCACCCGCTCGCGCAGCGCGGGCGC
>JAURXG010000472.1 GCA_030654555.1 Aquabacterium sp. | reverse complement strand
GGTGTGCGACATCGACCCGGCCCGCACCGCGCTGGCGGCGGCGGCCGGTTGCGCCGTGGCCGACAGCCCGGCCGCCGCCGCCGCCGGCTGCACGCTGCTGGTGGTGGCGGTGGTCGACGCTGCGCAGGCCGAGGCCGTGCTGTTTGGCCCGCAGGGCGCGGCCGCTGCGTTGCCGGCAGGCGCCAGCGTGATGCTGTGCCCCACCATCGCGCCGGCCGATGTCGAGCGCCTGGCGGCCCGGCTGGCTGCGGCCGGCCTGGGCTGCATCGATGCGCCGATGTCGGGCGGCCCGGCCCGGGCCCGTGACGGCAGCATGAGCCTGATGGTCGCCTGCGCCGCGCCGCTGTGGCAGGCCCATGAGGTGCTGCTGCGCCACCTGGCGGCGCGGCTGTTCCACCTCGGCGCCAAGCCCGGTGACGGTGCGCGCACCAAGCTGGTCAACAACCTGCTGGCGGCCGCCAACCTGGCCGCCGCCGCCGAGGCCATCGCGCTGGCGCAGCGGCTGGGGCTGGACGGCGCGCAGACCTTGGCAGTGATCGAGCAATCCAGCGGCCAGAGCTGGATCGGCAGCGAACGCATGGCCCGCGCGCTGGCGGGCGACTTCGCACCCCGCGCGCAGATGACCCTGCTGGCCAAGGATTCGACGCTGGCGCTGGCCATGGCCGCCGAGGCCGGTGTGCTGCCGGCGCTGGGCAGCCAGGCGGCGGCGATGTTCCAGGCCGCGCTCGCCGCCGGGCTGGGCGCGCAGGACGATGCGCGCCTGCTCAGCCTGGTCGAGGCGGCGTTTGCGGTGCCTGCGGCGCCGACGCCGCCTCCACCGGCCGGCTGAGCGTGAAGCGCACCGTGAATAGCGCGCCCGGCCCCATGCCCTGGGCCGCGGCGCTGCCGCGTGGCCGGGCATCGGCAATCGTCAGCTCGGCGCCCTGCTGGGCCACGATCTCGGCCACGATCGCCAAGCCCAGCCCGCTGCCGTCCACGTTGGTGCCCAGCGCGCGGTAGAACGGCTGCAGCACCAGCGAGCGTTCGGCCTCGGCGATGCCCGGGCCGGTGTCCTCCACCTGCAGCACCACCACCTGGCCGAACGGGTCGTTCATCACCCGCGCCGTCACCGTGCCGCCGGCCGGTGTGTACTGCAGCGCGTTGTCGACCAGGTTGCGGATCAGCTCGCGCACCAGCAGCGGCTGGCCAGCAGCGTGCCTTGCAGGGCTTGCGCGTCCTCGGGGCCCTCGTAGCCCAGGTCGATGCGCTTGTCCATGGCCTTGGGCACGAAGTCGCGCACGGTTTCGCGCGCCACCGCAGCCAGGTCCACGGCCTCCGGCGGCCGCGCCAGGGTCTTGGCCTCGGCGCGCGCCATCGCCAGCAGCTGGTTGACCATGTGCGCGGCGCGCTCGCTGGAGTGGGCGATGTACTGCAGGCTCTGCTTCAGCGCCTTCGGGTCCTGCTGGCCGGCATCGATCTCGCGCTGCGCCAACTCGGCCTGCATGCGCAGGCCCGCCAGCGGCGTCTTCAGCTGGTGGGCCGCGTCGGCCAGGAAGTGCTTCTGCGCGCTCATCGACTGGTCCAGCCGGCCCAGCAGGTCGTTGATCGCACCCACCAGCGGCGCCACCTCCTCGGGCACATCGCGCTCGGCCAATGGGCTCAGGTCGTGGCTCTCGCGCTGGCGGATGCGCTGCTGCAGTTCATTGAGCGGCTTGATGCCGCGTGCCAGCGCAAACCACACCAGCAGCACCGCCAGCGGCAGCACCACGAACTGCGGCACGATCACGCCCTTGATGATCTCGGTGGCCAGGCGAGCGCGCTTGTCCAGTGTCTCGGCCACCTGCACCAGCGGCGGGCTCTCGCCCGGCACGCCGGTGGGCGGCAGCCACAGGTAGGCCACCCGCACCGCATCGGCGTGCACCTCGTCGTCGCGGTACTTCAGCTGCTGGGGCGCCAGCGGCGTCTCCTCGGGCACCGGCAGCGCGCGGTCGCCGGCGATGAACTCGCCGCGCGCACCCAGCAGCTGGAAGTAGACCTTGTCGGCATCGTCGGCGCGCAGCACCTCGGTGGCCACCTCGGGCAGGCGCAGGCGCACGGCGCTGGGCTTCTCGACGCTGCCGGGCACCACCACCACCTGGCGCGCCACGGTGCGCGCCATCTCGGCCAGGTCGCGGTCGAAGGGGCGGCTGGCGATGCTCTGCGCCACCAGCCAGGTCAACGCCACGCTCATCGGCCACAGCAGCAGCAGCGGGGCGAGCATCCAGTCGAGGATCTCGCCGAACAGCGATCGCTGTTCGCGGGCGGGTTGGGCATCCATGGCAGGCTGCAAGGATACGGTGCCCGAGGCAAGGCAGGATCCTACCCAGCACACGCCGTGGAACCGGCTGCGCCGGGCCACTGGCGTGGCCCCCTCGAGGGGGAGCGCCGAAGGCGCTGCGGGGGTGGGTCAAGTCAACCCGGAATTTTCTCCAGGCAGTAGCCCAGCCCGCGCACGGTGGCGATGCGGATCGGCCCCTGCTCGATCTTCTTGCGCAGGCGGTGGATGTAGACCTCGATCGCGTTGTTGCTCACCTCTTCGCCCCACTCGCACAGCCGCTCGACCAGCTGGTCCTTGCTGACCAGCCGGCCGGCGCGCTGCAGCAGCACCTCCAGCAGGCTCAGTTCACGCGCCGACAGCTCGATCATCTGGTCGCTGATGTAGGCCACCCGGCCGGTGGCGTCGAAGGTCAGCGGCCCGTGCTTGATCACGCTGCTGGCGGTGCCCAGGCCGCGGCGGGTGAGCGCGCGCACACGCGCTTCCAGCTCCTGCAGCGAGAACGGCTTGGCCATGTAGTCGTCGGCGCCCAGATCCAGCCCCTTGACGCGCTGCTCCACGCTGTCGGCCGCGGTGAGGATCAGCACCGGCACCGACGAGCCGCGGCCGCGCAGCTTGCGCAGCACGTCGAAGCCGTGCATCTTGGGCAGCCCCAGGTCGAGGATCAGGCAGTCGAATTCGTGCGAGGCCAGCGCCGCGTCGGCCTCGCTGCCGCTGCCCACCTGGTCGACCGCGTAACCCGAGGCGCGCAAGGCGCGCAACAATCCGTCGGCCAGCACCTGGTCGTCTTCCGCGATCAGAATCCGCATCGTCTCGTCTCCCGCTGGCCGGCGCCTGTTCGAAGCGCCTGTAAGAATTCATTCTAGGCAGTTCAATCCCCGCGACGGCGCGATCACCCTCGGGCCATGGGGCGTGAATGCCCTGAGTGCCGCGGCAAAAAGTACTGTACAAACATCCAGCTCATCAACATAATCGGCGCTCGCAACAGGAGAGCCGCATGGACGCACCCGTGAAAGCCTTGAACACCGAAAAAGCCAAAGCCCTCGCCGCGGCCCTGTCCCAGATCGAGAAGCAGTTCGGCAAGGGCTCGATCATGCGCTTGGGCATCGGCGAGGTGGTCGAAGCCATCGAAGTCGTGTCCACCGGCTCGCTGGGTCTGGACATCGCGCTGGGTGTCGGCGGCCTGCCGCGCGGCCGCGTGGTCGAGATCTACGGCCCCGAATCCTCCGGCAAGACCACGCTGACGCTGCAAGTGATCGCGCAGATGCAAAAGCTGGGCGGCACCGCGGCCTTCATCGACGCCGAGCACGCGCTCGACACCGGCTATGCGCAAAAGCTCGGCGTCAACCTGCAAGAGCTGCTGATCAGCCAGCCCGACACCGGCGAACAGGCGCTCGAGATCGTCGACGCGCTGGTGCGCTCGGGTTCGGTCGACCTGGTGGTCATCGACTCGGTGGCCGCACTCACCCCCAAGGCCGAGCTCGAAGGCGAGATGGGCGACTCATTGCCCGGCCTGCAGGCACGGCTGATGAGCCAGGCGCTGCGCAAGCT
>JAURXG010000466.1 GCA_030654555.1 Aquabacterium sp. | reverse complement strand
CAACATGCGCTCCGACGAGGCGCTGGCGCGCCAGTGGTTTCACAAGCACGGCATGAACGAGCTGGTCAACGACGTGATCACGCGCTGCCCGACCAAGACCATCCTGCTCAAGGAGATCAAGGACGTCGATGCCGGCCCGCGCATCACCAGCGTGAAGGTCAGCGACACCCATGCGCTGGAGATCGACAACAGCAACTGCGTGCGCTGCATGCACTGCATCAACGTGATGACCGGCGCGCTGGCGCATGGCACCGACACCGGCGCCACCATCCTGATCGGCGGCAAGCGCACGCTGAAGATCGGCGACCTGATGGGCACGGTGGTGATGCCGTTCATGCCGCTGAAGACCGACGAGGACTACGAGGCCCTGGTCGACCTGGGCCAGAAGGTGATCGACTTCTTCGCCGAGAACGCGCTCGAGCACGAGCGCACCGGCGAGATGATCGAGCGCATCGGGCTGGTGAACTTCCTCGAGGGCATTGGCGTGGAGATCGACGCCAACATGGTCTCGACGCCGCGCACCAACCCCTACGTGCGCACCGACGGCTGGGACGACGAGGTCGCCCGCATCAACGCCAAGAAGGCTGCGGCCTGAACCCGGGAGCAACACCATGGCCACCATGCGCACCCCCATCGAGAGCGGCGTCCCCGACAACAAGCCCTACCTGCACCCCACGCTGCTGAAGAACTACGGCAACTGGCGTTACCACGACCGGCCGCGCCCGGGCGTGCTGCACCATGTCTCGCACAGCGGCGACGTGGTGTGGAGCGTGCGTGCCGGCACGCAGCGGCAGATGGACGTCCACACCATCCGCAAGCTCTGCGACATCGCCGACACCCATGCCGAAGGGCATGTGCGCTTCACCATCCGCAGCAACATCGAGTTCATGGTCAGCGACCCGAACAAGGTGGCGCCGCTGATCAGCGCGCTGACCGAGGCCGGCTTCCCGGTGGGCGGCACCGGCAACTCGGTGTCGATGATCGCCCACACCCAGGGCTGGCTGCACTGCGACATCCCGGGCACCGACGCCTCGGGCGCGGTCAAGGCGCTGATGGACGAGCTCTACGAGGAGTTCATCAAGGAGGACATGCCCAACCGCGTGCACCTGTCCACCAGCTGCTGCGAGATCAACTGCGGCGGCCAGGCCGACATCGCGATCATCGTGCAGCACACCAAGCCGCCGAAGATCAACCACGACCTGGTGGCCAACGTCTGCGAGCGCCCGGCGGTGGTGGCGCGCTGCCCGGTGGCGGCCATCCGGCCGGCGCTGGTCAACGGCAAGCCGTCGCTGGAAGTCGACGAGAAGAAGTGCATCTGCTGCGGCGCCTGCTACCCCCCGTGCCCGCCGATGCAGATCAACGATCCCGAGCACTCCAAGCTCGCGATCTGGGTGGGCGGCAAGAACAGCAACGCCCGCGGCAAGCCCACCTTCATGAAGATGGTGATGTCGGGCCTGCCGAACAACCCGCCGCGCTGGCCCGAGGTGTCGGCGGTGGTCAAGAAGATCCTCTACACCTACAAGGAAGACGCCCGCTCGTGGGAGCGCCTGTCCGACTGGGTGGAGCGCATCGGCTGGCCGCGCTTCTTCGAGAAGTGCGACCTGCCCTTCACCAAGTACCTGATCGACGACTGGCGCGGTTCGCGTTCCAGCCTCAACGCGTCGACCCACATCCGCTTCTGAGCGTCCGGAACCGACATGAAAATCGGCTTGCTTGTCAGCGAGGGGCCCTACACCCACCAGGCCAGTGACACGGCCTACCAGTTTGCCGTGGCAGCGATCGCCAAGGGGCATCAGGTGCAGCGCGTCTTCTTCTACCACGACGGGGTCTACAACGCGACCCGGCTGACCGAGCCGCCGCAGGACGACCGGCATGTGGTCAACCGCTGGTCGGCGCTGAAGGCCGAGCACGACGTCGACCTGGTGGTCTGCGTGGCCGCCGCGCTGCGCCGCGGCATCAAGGACGAGGTGCTGGCCCCGGGCTTCCGCATCTCGGGCCTGGGTCAGCTGGTCGACAGCGGCATCAAGGCCGACCGCTTCGTGACCTTCGGAGACTGACATGGCCGCACCGAAGAAGTTCATGTTCGTCAACCGCAAGGCGCCCTTCGGCACGATCTACGCGCTGGAGAGCCTGGAGGTGGTGCTGATCGCCGCCACCTTCGACCAGGACGTGAGCCTGGTGTTCATCGACGACGGCGTCTACGAGCTGGTCAAGGGCCAGAACCCCAAGGGCATCGGCATCAAGAACCACGCGCCCACCTACCGCGCGCTCGACGGCTACGACGTCGAGAAGCTGTATGTCGACGCCGATTCGATGGCCGCGCGCGGCCTGACCGAGGCCGACCTGCTGGTCCCGGTGGAGGTGCTTTCCGCCGACCAGATGGCCGACCTGATGGCCGAGCAGGACGTGGTCCTTTCCTTCTAGAGCGCGCCATGCTGCACATCGTCAACAAGTCCCACGCCCAGACCCGTTCGCTGCAGAGCTGCCTGCGTTTTGCCAAGCCCGGCCATGCCGTGCTGCTGATCGAGGACGCCATCTACGCCGCCACCGCGCCCGGTGCCGCCGACTCGGGCCTGGCCGCCGCGCTGGCGAACCTCAAGGTCTACGCGCTGCAGCCCGACGTCGAGGCGCGCGGCATGGCCGGCAGGCTGGTCGACGGCATCACCGCGGTCGACTACGCCGGCTTCGTCGACCTGGTCACCGGCCACCCCAACAACCAATCCTGGCTCTGACAAGCGCCAACCGTCCGAAGGAGACATCCCATGCCCATCGAAGTCAATGGCACGACCTACGAAACCGACGAAGAAGGTTACCTGGTCAACCTGGCCGACTGGAACGAGGACATCGGCAACGTGCTGGCCAAGGCCGAGAACGTCGAGATGACCCCCGCCCACTGGGAGGTGGTGAACTTCCTGCGCGACTACTACAACGAGTACCAGATCGCGCCGGCCGTGCGCGTGCTGACCAAGGCCATCGGCAAGCAGCTCGGGCCCGAGAAGGGCAACAGCAAGTACCTGTACGAGCTGTTCCCCTACGGCCCGGCCAAGCAGGCCTGCAAGATCGCCGGCCTGCCCAAGCCGACGGGTTGCGTGTAAGCGTCCCCCGGTCGCTTCTCGCCACCACCAACACCCGCGACGACCATGTCGGCGCTCGCGCTGGGCTACGCCTTGCTCTTCTACACCGCCACCGCGGTGTTGGTGATCGGCGTTGGCCTGAAGATCCGCAGCTACGCCGGCACGCCCGCGCCGCTGAAGATCCCCACCACGCCCGCACCCACCACCACCAGCGGCGTGGCCCTGCGTTTGACGCGCGAGGTGGTGTTCTTCGAGAGCCTGTTCAAGTCCAGCAAGTGGACCTGGCTGTTCGGCTGGATGTTCCACGTCGCGCTGGCGCTGGTGCTGCTGCGGCACGTGCGCTACTTCCAGCAGCCGGTGTGGGACCTGATCGCCTTCGTGCAGCCCTTCGGCGCCTATGCCGGCTTTGCGATGGTGGCCGGCCTGGGCGGGCTGTGGGCGCGCCGCTGCCTGGTCGACCGGGTGCGCTACATCAGCACGCCGTCCGATCACCTGCACCTGGCGCTGCTGTGCGCGATCGGGTTGACCGGCCTGGGCATGCGCTTCGTCGCGCACACCGACATCGTCGCCGTCAAGGCCTTCATGCTGGGGCTGCTGGGCTTCGACCTCCAGCCGCTGCCGGCCGATCCGGTGCTGCTGCTGCACCTGGCGCTGGTGGCGCTGCTGATGCTCATCTTCCCGATCAGCAAGCTGCTGCACGCGCCGGGCCTGTTCTTCAGCCCCACGCGCAACCAGGCCGACACCTCGCGCGAGGCGCGTCATGTCAGCGCCTGGGGCGCCGCCCTCGAGAAGAAGTAAGGGACACCGCCCCGTGGCCACCGCTCCGTTCGAGACGCCCAAGCTCAAGCCCTACCCGGTCATCCCGCTGGTGGCCGAGGGGGTGATGTCGCACCTCAAGCCCTTCGTGGCCTCGCCGGCGATCCAGACCAACATCGGCTTCCCGGGTGAACTGACCGAAGGCTGGGAGCAGCGCGCGATCGCCAAGATGGGCGAGCTGCTGGGCAAGTACCGCAGCCTGCGCGTCTACATGGACGCCTGCGTGCACTGCGGCGCCTGCAGCGACAAGTGCCATTACTTCCTCGGCACCGGCGACCCGAAGAACATGCCGGTGGCGCGACAGGACCTGATGCGGGCGGTCTACCGCCGCTACTTCACCTTTGCCGGCAAGCATTTCCCCAAGCTGGTGGGCGCGGTTGACATGAGCAAAGAGGTGCTCGACGGCTGGTGGAGCTACTACAACCAGTGCAGCGAATGCCGCCGCTGCAGCGTGTTCTGCCCTTACGGCATCGACACCGCCGAGATCACCATGGCCGCGCGCGAGATCATGGATTCGGTCGGCCTGGGCCAGAAGTACGCCAACGAGCTCATCGGCAAGGTGCACCGCATCGGCAACAACCTGGGCATCCCGGGGCCGGCGCTGGAAGACACCCTGCTCGGCCTGGAGGAAGACACCAATGAAGAGACCGGCCTGGACGTGCGCTTCCCGCTCGACGTCGAGGGCGC
>JAURXG010000458.1 GCA_030654555.1 Aquabacterium sp. | reverse complement strand
AAACCCTGGTGAACAGCTTCAAGCGATCACTGGAACTGGGCGCCATGCCCACGGTGCATGCCGAGAACGGCGAACTGGTGTTTTTGCTGCAGGCCGAGATGAAAGCCAAGGGCCTCTTCGGCCCTGAAGGCCACCCGCTCTCCAGGCCCCCGATGGTGGAGGGCGAGGCCGCCAACCGCGCCATCGCCATTGCCGAGGTGCTCAACGTGCCGATCTACGTGGTGCACGTGAGCTGTGCCGAATCGGCCGACGCCATCGCCCGCGCCCGCGCCCGCGGCCAGCGCGTCTACGGCGAGGTGCTGGCCGGCCACCTGGTGCTCGACGACGAGGTCTACCGCGACCCGTCCTTCGAGGTGGCGGCCGGCCATGTGATGAGCCCGCCGTTCCGGCCCAAGGGCCATGGCGCGATGTTGTGGCGCGGGCTGCAGGCGGGCTATCTGCACACCACCGCCACCGACCACTGCACCTTCTGCGCCGAGCAGAAGGCCGCGGGCAAGAACGATTTCAGCCTGATCCCCAACGGCTGCGGCGGTGTCGAGGAACGGCTGGCCGTGCTGTGGCACGAGGGCGTGAACGGCGGCAAGCTGACCCCCAGCGAGTTCGTCGCCATCACCTCGGCCAACGCCGCCAAGCTGTTCAACATCTACCCGCGCAAGGGCTGCATCGTCGAAGGCGCCGACGCCGACCTGGTGCTGTGGGACCCGACGCTGAACAAGACGCTGTCTGTGAAGACGCAGAAGAGCCTGGGCGACTTCAACATCTTCGAGGGCCGCACCGTGGTGGGCCAGCCCACGCACACGATCAGCCGCGGCGTGGTGGTGTACGCCGAGGGCGACCTGCGCGCGGTGCGCGGTGCCGGCCAATACATCAAGCGCCCGCCGTTTGCGCCGCAGTTCGCGCCGCTGGCGCGCAAGGCCGAGCTGGAACAACCGGTGCCGGTGGCCCGCTGACAAGGAGCAAAGCATGGACATGAAGATCAAGCCCCTGCCCGAGAAGATCGCCGGCCTGCGCATCGACGGCCAGCGCCTGTGGGACAGCCTGATGGAGCTGGCGCAGATCGGCGCCACGCCCAAGGGCGGCGTCTGCCGCCTCACGTTGACCGACCTCGACAAGCAGGGCCGCGACCTGGTCAGCCGCTGGGCGCGCGAGGCCGGCATGAGCATCACCATCGACAAGATCGGCAACGGCTTCCTGCGCCGGCCGGGGCGCAACAACGCCCTGCCGCCGGTGATGACCGGCAGCCACATCGACACCCAGCCCACCGGTGGCAAGTTCGACGGCAACTACGGCGTGCTGGCCGGGCTGGAGGTGGTGCGCACGCTCAACGACGCCGGCATCACCACCGAGGCGCCGATCGAGGTGGCCTGGTGGACCAATGAAGAAGGCTCGCGCTTCGTGCCGGTGATGATGGGCTCGGGCGTATTCGCCAAAGCCTTCACGCTGGAGCACGCCTACGCAGCTACCGACCTGGAGGGCAAAACGGTCAAAGGTGAGCTGGAGCGCATTGGCTACATCGGAGACCAGGAACCCGGCGACCACCCGATCGGCAGCTACTTCGAGACCCACATCGAGCAGGGGCCGGTGCTGGAAGACCACGACAAGACCATCGGCGTGGTCACCGGCGTGCTGGGCATCCGCTGGTACGACTGCGTGGTCACCGGCATGGAGGCGCACGCCGGCCCCACGCCGATGGCCTTGCGCAAGGACGCGCTGCAGGTGGCCGCCCGGTTGATGCAGGAGGTGGTGGCCTGTGCCCACCGCCATCCCCCACACGGCCGCGGCACGGTGGGCATGGTCAATGTGCACCCCAACAGCCGCAACGTGATCCCCGGCCGGGTGAAGTTCAGCATCGACCTGCGCAATGCCAGCGACGCGCTGTGCGACGCGATGGACGCCGACATCCGCGCGGTGGCCGCGAAGCTCAGCGCCGAGACCGGACTCCCGATCGAGATCACGCCGGTGTCGTCCTACCCGGCGCAGGTGTTCCACGAGGACTGCATCAACGCCGTGGCGCGCGCGGCCGAACGGCTGGGCTACAGCAACATGCCGGCGGTCAGCGGCGCCGGGCACGACGCGGTCTACATGGCGCGGCTGGCACCGGCCGGCATGATCTTCATCCCCTGCAAGGACGGCATCAGCCACAACGAGATCGAGGACGCGAAGCCCGCGCACATCGAGGCCGGGGCCAACGTGCTGCTGCACGCAATGCTCGAGCGTGCCGGCGTGGCCGACGTTTGACCCCTGGCGGCTGCGCGCCGCGCTGCGGTCTTGGTTCCAACGGCGCCTGCGGGCGCCGTTGTGCGTTGGTGGCCCACCGCCGACGCGTGCGCACCTGCCACCGGTCCACCCTCAAGTTGCATCACGGGCTTCCGATAACTGGTTCACACCGGCGATGCGGTACCTGGCCCGGCCCTGATCCACGTCAATCCACGGCGGCACCGCACGCCACCTCGAGACGGAGTTCACGATGCAACGCATCCAGCACAGTGCCCTGGTCGGGCTCGTCATGGCCCTCTTGACAGGGGGTGCCCAGGCCACCGACGGCCTCACCGCCACCGAGGTCAAGATCGGCATGGTCAACGTGCAGACCGGCCCGGCCTCGGGTTTGGGCAAAGGCATGCGCTACGGTGCCGAGGCGGTGTTCAAGGCCGTCAACGGCAAGGGCGGCGTGCATGGCCGTAGGATCAATCTGGTGGTGGGCGACGACGGCTACGAGCCCGACAAGGCCATCGACGAAACGCTGAAGATGATCGAGCAGCAGAAGGTGTTCTCGCTGTTCGGCTACGTGGGAACGCCCACCGCCAACGCGGTGCTGCCGATTGTCAAGGAGATGGACGTGCCGCTGGTCGGCGCCTTCACCGGGGCGATGAGCCTGCGCCAGCCGGTGACGCAGCAGGTCTTCAACGTGCGCGCCAGCTACGACGACGAGGCCGAGACGCTGGTTGCGCATTTCCTGGCCAAGGGCGCCAAGTCGGTGGCGGTGTTCTACCAGGACGACGGATTCGGCACCGCGGTGCTCTCGGGCACCGAGAAGGCGCTGAAGAAGCGCAACATGGCCATCGCGGCCAAGGGCACCTTCGCGCGCAACACGCTGGCCATCAAGACCGGGCTGGCGGCGATGCTCGATGCCAAACCCGACGCGGTGGTGATGGTGGGCACCTACGCCCCCCTGGCAGCCTTCATCAAGGAGGCGCGCACCGCCGGCCTGAAGGCGCAGCTGGCCACGGTGTCCTTCGTCGGCACCGACAACCTCGTCACCGAGGTGGGCAAGGACGGCGACGGCGTGGTCATCAGCCAGGTGGTGCCCTTCCCCGAAGACAACGACCTGCCGATCCAGCGCGAATGCCGCGAGGCCCTGCAGGCGCATGGCAGCGAGCGGCTGGGCTTCGTCAACTTCGAGGGCTGCATCACCGCCAAGGTGATGGTCGCTGCGCTGGAGCGCGCCGGCAAGGAGCCGGGCCGTGGCGAACTGGTAGCGGCGCTGAACGGCATGCAGGGCTACGACCTCGGCGGACTCAAGCTGGCGTTTGCCGTCGGCAACCACCAGGCGCTGTCCGACGTGTTCCTGACGCAGATCCAGAACGGCAAGATCGCCAAGATCCGCTGATCGCTCTTCCTCGGGTTGCCTGGCACCATGAAAATTTCCCACCGACTGCTGGCGCTGTCGGGTTTCTCGGCGGCCGGCCTGGCCTGCGTGGCCGGCGTGAGCTTCTTCGCCGTCACCTCGATCCAGACCGATCTGCAGAGCCTGACCCTGCAGGCCGCGCCGCTGCAGTCCAAGACCTACGAATTGCAGGAGCGCACCGAGCGGGCCATGGGCCGGCTGCTCAAGCTGAGCCTGGCGCGCGACAAGACCGAAGCCGAGCAGGCCCGCAGCGCGCTCGAGGCCGACCTGCAGGCCATCGACCAGCTGCGCCAGGCGCTGAAGGCGCTGGACCCGAAGGGTCGCGGGGAGGCGGTGGACTTCCGTGCCTCGCAAGGTGAGATCGTGCGAGCGGTCGACAAGCGCCTGGCCGACAACGCGGCCTACCGGCAAGAGACCGAGAATGCCCGCGCGGCGCTGCTGAAGGCCGAGGAGGCCGTCGGTGCCACGCGCAGTGCCGTCAAGCAGATCGGCGTGGAGGCGGGCAAGACCGCCGACGCCGCGCAGGATGCCAGCCGGCGCCTGGCCAACACGATGAAGATCGTGCTGTCGGCGCAGTCGCGGCTCAAGGAGGTGGCGATCATCGTCAGCGAGGTCGACACCACCAGCAACCGCTTCCGCCTGAACCCGCTGAAGGACAAGCTCAAGAGCGCGGTCGATGGCATCACCCGCCTGGCCACCGAGGCCGGCAGCGACGACTCGCTGAAGGAGGTGCGTGCGCTGGCTGCCACGCTGCCCGACGCCTTCGCCAAGGAAGGCACCGGCCTGCTGGCGCTGCGCGCCAACGTGCTGGCCACCAAGCCCGACGCCGCCGAGGCCTATGCCAAGCAGCGCAAGGCGATCCTCGAACCGCTGGAAGTGCAGGGCAACAAGCTCAATGCCATCCTCGACACCACCGAGGTGCAGGCCGCCAAGCAGCGCCAGACGCTGGAGGCTGCGCTGCGGCTGCGCAACGAGCCCGGCGGCGTGGTGGTCACCAGCGAGGAGGTGTCGCTGGCCCTGCGCGACACGGTGGGCAACCTGCGTCTGCTGATGCTGGCCGCCACCGACAAGGAAGCCGAAGCGGCCCACGCCTCGCTGAAGGCCGGCGCCAAGCAGCTCACCGAGAACATGACGACGATGCGCGCCGGACTGCTCAAGATGGGGCGTCCGTCGCTGGCGGTGCAGGTCGACGGCGCCATCGCCGCGATGGCCACGGTGGGGGGATCGATCGACAAGGTGGCCGCCGCCAAGCGCAGCCTGTTGGCCAGCGAGACGCTGATGACGGCGTCGATGGACAAGCTCAAGGAGACGGCGCAGCAGCAGGCCAACCTGGGCGAGGCGCAGGTCAAGAGCATGGCCGCGCGCCAGACCGAAGTGACGGCGACGGTGGACGCGCGGGTGCAATCGTCATTGACCATCATCCTGGGCATGGCGCTGGGCATCATCGCGGTCAGCGCGGTGATCAGCTGGCGCACCGTGCGCAGCGTGACGCAGCGCCTGGACGAAGCCGTGCGCGTGGCCGAAGAGGTCTCGCAGGGCCATCTGCTGGCCGTGCCGGTGGTGTCCGGCAACGACGAGACCGCCCGGCTGATGAGCGCGCTGGGGCGCATGGTCGGCACGCTCACCGGCATCGTCGGCAACATCCAGCAGGCGGCCACGCAGATCCACGTGGGCTCCGGCGAGATCAGCCGCGGCAACGAAGACCTGAGCAGCCGCACCGAGCAGCAGGCCTCGCAACTGCAGCAGACCGCCGCGTCGGTGGAGGAACTGACCGCCACCGTGCGCCAGAACGCCGACTCGGCACGCAGTGCCAACGTGCTGGCGGCCGAGGCCAGCACGGTGGCCGCGCGCGGCGGCGAACTGGTGAGCGGCGTGGTGGCGACCATGTCGGACATCGAGCAATCGTCCAAGCAGATCGGCGAGATCGTCGGCGTCATCGACGGCATCGCCTTCCAGACCAACATCCTCGCGCTCAACGCCGCGGTGGAGGCCGCCCGCGCCGGCGAGCACGGCCGCGGCTTCGCGGTGGTGGCCTCCGAGGTGCGCGCGCTGGCCAAGAAGAGCGCCGAAGCGGCGCGCCAGGTCAAGACTATCGTCGACGCCAGCGTCGGCAAGATCGAGACCGGCTCGGGCCAGGTGCGCCATGCCGGCACCACGATGCAGGGCATCGTCGAGCAGGTGCAGCGGGTCACTCAGCTCATTGCCGAGATCGCCCGCGCCAGCGAGGAGCAGGCCGAATCCATCGGCCTGGTGGGCGCGGCCGTCAGCCAGCTTGACAACCTGACGCAGCAGAATGCCGCGCTGGCCGAGCAGGGCACCGCCGCGGCCAGCAGCCTGCGCGACCAGGCCGGCGGGCTGCAGCAGGCGGTGGCCGCGTTCAGACTGCAGGGGCAGGCCGGCTAGCGTCCGGCGCTGGCGGGTAGGCTGCCACGGTCAGCCCTGCTCGGGCGCCTCGGGCTAGAAATACAGTGCCAGTACCTCGCTGACGGTGGCACCGTCGTCGCCGACGACCGGAATCGCCAGCACGCTGCGCAGCCCGGCGGCCTCCAGTTCAGCGGCCAGGGCCTCGCCGGCAAGGTCGGCGCCACGTGTCGCCTGGGCCGTGGCCGTGGCCCAGGCGCGGCCGATGGCCCCCAGCGTCGGCGTCGGACGCGCGCTGGCCTCGCCGGCCGGCAAGCTGCCGCCCGAGGCCTCGCAGAAGCCGAAGGCACGCTGCAAGCGCTCGCCGCTGTCGTCGACGATCCAGCTCTCCACCCGACGCGCGATCGGCGTCAGGGCCGACGACAACAGGCTCAGCACCCAGGTCTCGTGGCGCGGTGTGTGGCAGGGAATCGCCAGCCCCCGCACGATCCCGGCGCTGGCGGCAGTCTGCGAACGCAGGAACTGGTGCGACGCACCGATGTTGTCGATGAATACCGCCGCCTCGCGCTGCCAGGCCAGCCCGGGCAGGCCAGTGCCGCGTGGCAGGTAGGTGTCGCGCGAGAGTTCCTCCAGCGACGGCGCGGTGGCCCCGAAATAACCATCGGCCAGCGTCAGGTCGGAGGTGACGCGCGGATCGTTGTGCCACAGCTCCATGGCACCAACCTGGGCCTCACTGCCATTGCCGCACAACAGCACCACCACCGAGGTCAGCCGGTCGCCGGCGAAGATCGGCAGGGCGATGGCCGAGTTCAGGCCCGCGGCCTGGGCGGCGGCGGCACGCCGGAAGCACGAGCCCTGCAACTGACTCAACAACAGCGGCCGGCCCTCGTCCCAGGCCCAGCCGGGCAGGCCTTCGGCGCGGCCGAAATACAAGGCCTGGCTGGACGCGCCGAAGGCCGGGGCCGCGTCGTAGAGCCCTTGCTGCAGCTCGAGCAGACTGCCGTCGTCGGACGGGACCCAGACTTCGGCAACGCGGATGAAGGTGTTCATGCGCAGGAGCCCAAGCAATTCACGCGCCAGCAGCGACCGATGGTGCCGGTCCTGTCTCGATCTGGTGCCCGCGCTGCCACCGGCCGCGTCGTCCATCCGTTAACCTGACGGCCTGCCACTGCCTGGACGCCCACCGTGTTTGCCTGGTTCGAGGACCTCGTCGATCCCTACCCCGACAGCCCGCCGGCCACGCCGCCCGCGGGCTTCTGGCCCTTCATGCGCGCGGCTACGCTGGGCCTGCGGCGCTACATCGTGGCGATGGTGCTGTTCACCGCGGCCATCGGCGTGTTCGAGGCGCTGCTGTTCGCGATGCTCGGCAACATCGTCGACTGGCTCGCAAAGGTGTCGCCCGAACGGCTGTGGGCCGACGAGCGCACCCGGCTGCTGACGCTGGCCGCCGTGCTGGTGGGCAGCATGGGCCTGGTGGCGTTGCAGTCGCTGTTCAAGCAGCAGGCGCTGGCGGGCAACTTTCCGATGCGCCTGC
Source organism: Aquabacterium sp. (assembly GCA_030654555.1). GTDB lineage: Bacteria > Pseudomonadota > Gammaproteobacteria > Burkholderiales > Burkholderiaceae_C > Pseudaquabacterium. The sequence goes on along the minus strand of JAURXG010000458.1, from coordinate 1,449 downwards.
GCTGGAACTTCCACCGGCTGATGCTGGGCCAGAGCATGGGCTTCTACGGCGACGAGTTCGCCGGCCGGGTGGCCACCAAGGTGATGCAGACCGCACTGGCGGTGCGCGACGTCTGGATGATCCTGTGCGACATCCTGGTCTTCATCGTCATCTACTTCGTCACGCTGGTGGCGGTGGTGGGCAGCTTCCACGCCTGGATGCTGGCGCCGCTGCTGGGCTGGCTGGGGCTGTACCTGCTGACGCTGCGGCACTTCGTGCCCCGGCTGGCCAAGGTGGCGCAGAGCCAGGCCGATGCGCGCAGCCTGATGACCGGGCGCATCACCGATGCCTACACCAACATCGCCACCGTCAAGCTGTTCGCCCACGACCGGCGCGAGGCGGCGCATGCACAGTCGGCGATGCAGGAGTTCCTGCTCACGGTGAAGGCGCAGATGCGGCTGGTCACCAGCTTCGAGATCGTGATCCACGCGCTGAGCATGGCGCTGATCCTGGGCATCGCCGGCACCGCGCTGGCGCTGTGGACGCAGGGCCGCGTGGGCATCGGCGCGGTGGCGGCGGCCACCGCGATGGCGTTGCGGCTGAACGGCATCTCGCACTGGATCATGTGGGAGATGGCGATGCTGTTCGAGCATGTGGGCACGGTGGCCGACGGCATCGCCACGCTGGCCCAGCCGCGCAAGGTGGTGGACGCACCCGGCGCCGGGGCGCTGGCGGTCACGCGCGGCGAGATCCGCTTCGAGGACGTCAGCTTCGCCTACGGCGGCACACGCAGCGTGATCGACCACCTCAACCTGCACATCCAGCCCGGCGAGAAGATCGGCCTGGTCGGCCGCTCGGGCGCCGGCAAGAGCACGGTGGTGAACCTGCTGCTGCGCTTTCACGACGTGGCCGCCGGCCGCATCCTGATCGACGGCCAGGACATCGCTCGCGTGACGCAGGACAGCCTGCGCGCCCAGGTGGGCATGGTGACGCAGGACACCAGCCTGCTGCACCGATCGGTGCGCGACAACATCCTCTACGGCCGGCCCGATGCGGGCGACGAGGCCATGCGCGCCGCCGCCCAGCGCGCCGAGGCCGACGGCTTCATCGCCGGGCTGCGCGACGCCAAGGGCCGCGAGGGCTACGACGCGCATGTGGGCGAGCGCGGCGTCAAGCTCTCGGGCGGCCAGCGCCAGCGCATCGCCATCGCCCGCGTGATGCTCAAGGACGCGCCCATCCTGCTGCTGGACGAAGCCACCAGCGCGCTCGACAGCGAGGTCGAGGCGGCCATCCAGGCCAGCCTGTACCGGCTGATGGAGGGCAAGACCGTGGTGGCCATCGCGCACCGGCTGTCCACCATCGCCGCGATGGACCGGCTGGTGGTGATGGACGCCGGCCGCGTGGTCGAGCAAGGTGACCATGCCAGCCTGCTGGCGCAGGGCGGGCTGTATGCGCGGCTGTGGGCGCACC
>JAURXG010000442.1 GCA_030654555.1 Aquabacterium sp. | reverse complement strand
TTGCCGTTTGTGCCTGCCGAAGGGCCGGGTCTCTGGCCCGGTGCGGCCTGCAAGGACGGCGAAGCCGCTTCGGGGGTGGGTTTATTTTTCAGACTTTGTAGTAGCGCTCGGCGCGCTTCTGGGCCCGCTCGGCGGCTTCCTTCGGGGTCTTGGAGCCGCTGGCGGCTTCGGCCACCATGTTGCAGACGATGAAGTCGGCCCCGGCACCGGCCGATGCGTAGCCCAGCTTGCCCGCGTAGCCCGAGGGCCGCAGGTTCTTCAGCGCATCGCGATAAGGCGTGTGCTTGGGATCGACCGTCCAGATGGCGGTTTTCTCGTAGGCCGCCAGCGGCAGCGCGATGTAGCCGCCGCAGCCGGTCAACCAGGGGTCGAACTGCTCCTGCTCCATCATGAAGCGCAGGAACTCCTTGGCCGCGTTCGGGAACTTGGTGTACTTCATGACCATCTGGTTGAAGAACAGGTGCGACTCGGTCGGCACGCCCACCGGCCCGATCGGGTAATTGGCGTGCTGGATGTCTTCGCGCAGCGCCGTGACCTTGGGGTCCTGCGAGTTCTTGGACGCGTAGTAGATCGAGATGCCGTTGTTGGTGACGCTGACCTGGCCGTCGAGGAAGGCCTTGTTGTTGTTCGGGTCCAGCCACGACAGCGTGCCCGGCACGAAGGTGGCGTACAGCTCCTTGGCGTACTCCAGCGCCTTGATGGTCTCGGGGCTGTCGATCACCACCTTGTTGTTGGCGTCGACCAGCTTGCCGCCGTGCGACCAGATCAGCCAGTTGGTCCACAGGCCGTCGCCGGTGGCGTTGCCCAGCGCAAAGCCGCCGGGCGTGCCTTTCTCCTTCAGGGCCTGCAGCATCTTCAGGAAGCCGCCGGTGTCCTTGGGGAAGGCGTCGAAGCCGGCCGCCTTCAGGTGGCTCTGGCGGAAGACCATCATCGCGCCGGCCGCGCCCAGCGGCACGCCGATCCACTTCTTGCCGTCGGGCTTCAGGTAGGTCTGGCAGGCCGGGTACCAGCCGCCGTACTTCTTGCCCAGGTACTCGCAGACGTCGGTGACGTCGAGCAGCTTGTCGGGGTAGAGGTTGGCGTCGTCGTTGGTCGACAGGATGATGTCGGGGCCGGCGCCGGTGTTGGCGGCCACCGCGGCCTTGGGGCGCACGTCTTCCCAGCCTTCGTTGTCGACCCGCACCTCGATGCCGGTCTTCTCGGTGAACTTCTTCACGTTGACCATGTAGGCGTCGATGTCGCCCTGCACGAAGCGGCTCCAGCGCAGCACACGCAGCTTGGCGCCCTTCTCGGGCTTGAGCGACAGCGCCTGCGCATGCACCGCGGGCGCCCAGACGGCGGCACCAGTGCCGAAGCTGGCGGCCGCGGCGATGCCGGCGGAACCCTCGAGGAACTTGCGGCGATTGAACTCGGTCATGGGTGGTCTCCTGGTGTGATCGGTCTGGACTTCAGGCGGAAAGGACGGCCGCAGCGGCGATGCCGCTCCGGTCAAGCGGCCAGGCGCTGGCCGGCGTTCTGGTCGAACAGGTGGGCCCGCAGCGGGTCGGGCAACAGGCGGATCGTGCTGCCGGGGGCGAAGTCGTGGCGCTCGCGGAACACCGCGGCCAGCTCGACGCCTTCGTGCCGGCAGGCGATGAAGGTGTCCATGCCGGTGGGCTCCATCACCACCACCTTCACCGGGATGCCGCCGACATCGGCCAGCGTCATGTGCTCGGGCCGCGTGCCATAGACCACCGGCTGGCCGTCGATGCCGCCGGCATCGGGTGGCGCCGGCAACCGGGTGCCGTCGTTCAGCTCGACCTGCACCGTGCCGCCCGCGCGCCGCAGCGTGCCGGGCAGGAAGTTCATCGCCGGCGAGCCGATGAAGCCGGCCACGAACTGGTTAGCCGGGTGGTCGTAGAGCTCGAGCGGGCTGCCGGTCTGCTCGATGCGGCCGTCGCGCATCACGACGATCTTGTCGCCCATGGTCATCGCCTCGATCTGGTCGTGGGTGACATAGATCGAGGTGGTCTTCAGGCGCTGGTGCAGTTCCTTGATCTCGGCGCGCATCGCCACGCGCAGCTTGGCGTCGAGGTTGGAGAGCGGCTCGTCGAACAGGAAGACCTGCGGATCGCGCACGATCGCGCGGCCCATCGCCACGCGCTGGCGCTGGCCACCCGACAACTGGCGCGGGTAGCGCTCGAGCAGCGGCACCAGGGCCAGGATCTCGGCGGCCCGGCCCACCTTGGCGTTGATCGTCGCCTTGTCCTGCTTGGCCAGTTGCAGCGAGAACGCCATGTTCTCGCGCACCGTCATGTGCGGGTAGAGCGCGTAGTTCTGGAACACCATCGCGATGTCGCGCTCTTTCGGCAGCAGGTCGTTGACGCGGCGCTCGCCGATGCGGATCTCGCCGGCGCTGATCTGCTCGAGCCCCGCGATCATGCGCAGCAGCGTGCTCTTGCCGCAACCCGACGGGCCGACCAGCACGGTGAACGAGCCGTCGGGGATGTCGATGTCGACCCCGTGCAGGATGGGCACCTCGCCGAAGTTTTTCTTGACTGCCTGGATCGTGACGCTGGCCATGCGAAGGGGTCCTGAGGTCGGCGGGCGAACATCGCCCCAAGGTGCTGGGCGTGCGCCTCGCCGGGCCACGCTGTCGCGGCAGTGTCGGCACATCGCCGGCGGCCCGCTATCAGGGCAAATGATTAGGGCCTGGCGCGCACTTATTTGTATGATGACCGGACAACGATGGCCATCGCTCCCGCCTCCGCAGCGCCTGCCGCGCCAACCCGCACGACGCCCCGCCTGCTGGTGGCCGGGCGCCTGTCCGACCAGCTGGCGGTGCTGCTGGGCGCGCAGATCGACGCCGGCGAGCTGCATCCCGGCGACCGCCTGCCCACCGAGCAGCAGCTGGCCCACGCGCACGGCGTGTCGCGCACCGTGGTGCGCGAGGCCATGCACCAGCTCAAGTCGCGCCAGCTGGTGGTGTCGCGCCAGGGCTCGGGCGTCTTCGTCGCCGACAAGCCGCTGCACCAGCCGCTGGCCTTCGATCCCAAGGTGCTCGATTCGGTGCAGGACGTGGTGCATGTGGTCGAGGTGCGGCGGGTGCTCGAAGGCGAGATGGCCGCATTGGCCGCCGAGCGCGCCACGCGGGCCCAGGTGGCGGCGATGCGGCGCTCGCTCAAGGCCATCGACACCGCCGCCGCCGCGGGTCAGGACGGCGTGGCCGAGGACCTGGCCTTTCACCGCACCATCGCCGAAGCCACCGGCAATCCGCAGTTCAGGCTGTTGATCGGCTTCCTGGAGCAGTACCTGCTCGATGGCATGCGCATCTCGCGTGGCAACGAGGCACGCCGGCTCGACTTCATGGAAGCGGTGCGCCGCGAGCACCTGGCGATTGCCGACGCCATCGCCGCCCGCGATCCCGCGCGCGCCCGCACGGCCGCCCGCGACCACCTGCAACGCGGCGAGCGGCGCCTGGTCGAAGGCGGCGTGATCCCGGGGCCGCGGCGCAAGCCGTCGCGCGCCCGCCAACCCCCCTCTCAAGGAGACCCTGCATGAAACTCTTGATCACCGGCGGTGCCGGTTTTGTCGGTGCCCGCCTGGCGCGCACCCTGCTGCAGCGTGGCACGCTGGACGGCCGCGCCATCACCCGCATCGTGCTGGCCGACCAGGCGCCCGCGCCGGCCGACCTGGTGGCCGACGCCCGCATCGAGGCCCGCGTCGGCCCGCTGCTGGCGCACTGCGAGGCGCTGCGCGACGAGGCGGTGGACGGCGTGTTCCACCTCGCCTCGGCGGTGTCGGGCGAATGCGAGGCCGACTTCGACCTGGGCCTGCGCAGCAACCTCGACAGCACGCGCGCGCTGCTCGACGCGCTGCGGCATCGCGTCAACGGTGGTGCCGCGCCGGCCAAGCTGGTGTTCAGCAGTTCGGTGGCGGTGTTCGGCCCGGATGACGCGGTGCCGATGCCGCCCGTCGTCACCGACACCACGCTGCCCGCGCCGCAGACGAGTTATGGCGTCCAGAAGCTGATCTGCGAACACCTGGTGGCCGACTACACCCGCAAGGGCTACATCGACGGCCGCAGCGCGCGGCTGATGACCGTCACCGTGCGGCCCGGTCGGCCCAACGGCGCCGCCTCGTCGTTCTTCAGCGGCATCATCCGCGAGCCGCTGGCGGGGGTGGAATCGGTCTGCCCGGTGTCGCCCGAGGTGTCGCACCCGGTCAGCAGCCCGCAGCGCACCGTCGAAGGCCTGATCGCCGTCTACGAAGCCAGCCGCGCCGCCTACGGCGGCCGCCTGGCGCTGAACCTGCCGGCACTCAACGTCACCGTGGCCCAGATGCTGGCCGCGCTGGAGGAAGTGGCCGGCCCCACGGTGCGCGCCCGCGTGCGCTTCGAGCGTGACGCGCGCATCGCCGGCATCGTCGCCAACTGGCCCACCGGCGCACGCGCCGACCGCGCCGCCGCGCTGGGCCTGAAGCCCGAGGCGAACTTCGCCGACATCATCCGCCAGTACATCGCCGACCAAGCGTCCAACCCCGCGGCACTCAAAGGCATGGCATGAACCAGGTCGACCTGAAGGGCCGCATCGCGGTCATCACCGGCGGTGCGCAGGGCATCGGCTACGCCACCGCCGAACGCATGCTGGCCAGCGGCGCCAGCGTGGTGCTGTGGGACATCGACGCGGCCCGCCTGGCCACGGCGGTGCAGGCGCTGTCGGCGCAGGGCGGGGTCAGCGGCGATGCGGTGGAGCTGACCGACGAGGCCTCGGTGGCCGCGGCCACCGCCGCCGCCGTGGCCCGCCACGGCCGCATCGACATCCTGGTCAACAACGCCGGCATCACCGGTGGCAACGCCCCCACCTGGGAGCTGAGCCCCGCGGTGTGGCGCCAGGTGGTCGAGGTCAACCTGATCGCGCCCTTCCTGACCTGCCGCGCGGTGGTGCCGCAGATGATCACGCAGGGCTACGGCCGCATCGTCAACATCGCCTCGGTGGCCGGCAAGGAAGGCAACCCCAACGCCAGCCACTACAGCGCCAGCAAGGCCGGGCTGATCGGCCTGACCAAGAGCCTGGGCAAGGAGCTGGCGAACAAGGGCGTGCTGGTCAATGCGGTGGCGCCGGCGGCGGCCCGCACCGCGATCTTCGACCAGATGAAGCCCGAGCACATCAACTTCATGCTGGGCAAGATCCCGATGGGCCGCTTCGTCGAGGTGGCCGAGGTGGCGGCGATGGTGGCCTGGCTGGCGTCGGAGGACTGCAGCTTCTCCACCGGCGCGGTGTTCGATCTCTCGGGCGGGCGCGCCACCTACTGACCCTGCGCGGGCGGGCGGGCGCCCGCCGGCGGCTGGAGCGTGATCAGGCCACCAGCAGCGCCGCCAGCTGGCGCGCGTCGTCCAGCGTGTCGATGCGTGCCAGCGCCGCCAGGAACGCCTCGATCTGCGCGGGCGCCAGCGCGCGTGGCGCCACCTGCGCCGCATAGGCCACGGCATCGTGGAAGCGCGCCAGGTGCTGCGCATCGCTCAGCCCCGCCCCCGGGAAGCCGGGCGCGGTGTCCAGGCCGTCGTGCAGCACGCGGCCATCGGTGGTGGTGATGCGCAGGTCGACGGCGGTGTGACCACGCGCATCCAGCGCCGGATCGGCGATCACCCGGATGCGGTCGACCAGCGGTCGCAGGCGGGCATCGGCCACGTTCTCGGGCGAGAAGTGCGCCAGCTGCGAGCTGCCGCGCAGCAGCGCATTGGCCACGCACCAGCCGGCGTTGAACTGCGCATCCACCCGCGGGTTGGCGCCGATCTTGAAGGCATGGCCCACCAGCCGGTGGGCATAGGGCGGCAGCCGCACCTCGGCGCTGGCCACCTGCTCGCTCACCGTGTCGGGATGCAGGCCATGCCGCACGGCCAGCCGCAGCGCCAGTTCGGTCACGCCCTGCGTCACGCCGCAGCTGGGGTACTTCTTGAACACCACCCGCTCGAGCCGCCAGACCTCACCCAGCCCGGCCACCAGCGCGGCCAGGTCCAGCGTGCCGCGGCCGTAGAGGTGGGCGTAGCCGTAGTGCCCGGCCAGGAAGTGGTGCGGGCCGGTGATGCCGAGCCGCGCCATCTGCGCGCATTCGACGCCCGCCTGCGCCACCCAGCCCTGGGTGATGCGCACGCCCAGCGAGCCGTCGACATGGCTCTGGAAGCTGCCGCCGCAGCGGTTGAAGGCCAGTGCCAGCGCATGCAGCGTCTGCGTCGCATCGAGCCGCAGCACACGCGCGGCCGCCGCCGCCGCGCCGAACACCACGCAGATGCCGGTGGGGTCGAAGCCGTCGTACTGCGCCTCGCTGAGGTTGAAGCGGCTGGCGACCTCGGCACCCACCGCCAGCGCGGCGACGAACTCGGACCCGGTGCAGCCACCGGCCAGCTCGGCCGCGGCCAGCGCCGCGGGCACCAGCGCCGAGCCGATGTGCGGGCCCGGCGCCATCGCGTCGCAGTAGTCGAGCGCGCGGCACAGCGTGCCGTTGAACTGCGCCGCCGCCGCCGCCGGCAGGCGGTCGCCGAACACCAGCGTGGTCGACTGCGGCGTGCCGCCGCGCTCGAGCAGCAGCGTGCGCAATGCGGCGATGCCGTCCTCGGCCGCGCCGGCCAGCGCGGTGCCCGACACCGCCAGCACGATGTGACGCAGGATGCGCAGGGCCTCGGGCGGCAGTTGCGCGGGCTGGAAGCCGCAGACGAAGGCCGCCAGCTGCTGCTCGGGGGTGCGCGCGGTGGCGGCGGTGGTGGCGGTGGTGGTGGCGGTGCTCACGATCAACCCTCCGCACCCAGCCGCGGGCCGGCGCCGGGGCTGATCTCGGTGCCGTTCATCGTCTCGACCCAGCGCACCAGCTCGCTGACGCTGGCGCCGGGCCCGGCCGCGCGCGCGGCCGCCTGCCACAGCTGCTGGCCCAGGCCGGCCATCGGCGCGGCGGTGCCGGTCTCGCGCGCCAGCGCATTGGCGATGCCCACGTCCTTGAGCATCAGTTCCAGCTTGAACGGGTCGTCGAAGCTGCGGCTGAGGATGCGCTGGCGGATGTGGTTGCCGGTGATCCAGCTCTGGCCGGTGGATTGATTGAGCACGTCGAGCATCGCCGCCGGGTCCAGCCCGTAGCGCTTGCCGATGGCCAAGCCCTCGGCGGTGGCGCTGAAGGTCAGCGCGGTGATCAGGTTGTTGATGCTCTTCATCGCATGGCCGGCGCCCAGTGCGCCGACGTGGAACACCGCGCGGCCCATCAGGTCGAGCAGCGGGCGCACCCGCGCCACGTCGGCCGCGCTGCCGCCGACCATGAACACCAGGTTGGCCTCGGCTGCGCCCCAGGCGGCGCCCGACACCGGTGCGTCGACCATCGTGGCGCCGCGTTCGGCCAGCGCGGCGGCGGTGGCCTGCGTCAGCCAGGGCTCGGCCGACGAGGTGTCGAGCAGCAGCGCGCCCGGGCGCAGGCCCTGCAGCAGGCCCTGCTCGCCCAGCGCCACCTGCTGCACCACGCTGCCGTTGGGCAGCATGGTGATGACGATGTCGCTGTGCGCGGCCACCTCGGCCGGCGTGGCCACGGCGCGGGCCTCGCCGCCCAGCGTGGTGGCCAGTTCCTGCGAGGCGGCGGGTTGGGCATCCAGCAGCGTGAGGCGATGCCCGGCGCGCGCCAGGTGGCCGGCCATCGGCGC
>JAURXG010000521.1 GCA_030654555.1 Aquabacterium sp. | reverse complement strand
AGGTGGAATGGATGCACCGCCACCTGGAGCGGCGCGACGCGATCGTGCTGTCCATCCACCCGCACAACGACCGCGGCACGGGCACGGCCGCGGCCGAGCTGGCGATGATGGCCGGCGGCGACCGCGTCGAGGGCTGCCTGTTCGGCAACGGCGAGCGCACCGGCAACGTCGACGTGGTCAACCTGGCGTTGAACCTCTACACCCAGGGCGTGCACCCGGGGCTGGATTTCAGCGACATCGACGCCATCCGCCGCACGGTCGAGCACTGCAACCAGCTGCCGGTGCATCCGCGCCACCCGTATGTCGGCGACCTCGTCTACACCTCGTTCTCGGGCTCGCACCAGGATGCGATCAAGAAGGCCTTCGCGGCGCGGCGCGAGGGCGACCTCTGGGACATGCCCTACCTGCCGATCGACCCGAAGGACCTGGGCCGCAGCTACGACGCGGTGATCCGCGTCAACAGCCAGTCGGGCAAGGGGGGCATCACCTACCTGCTGGAGGCCGAGTACGGGCTGGAACTGCCGCGCCGGCTGCAGATCGAGTTCTCGTCGTCGGTGCAGGCGGTGATGGACGTGCAGGGCAAGGAACTCGCCGCGGCCGACATCTGGGCGCTGTTTGCCGAGGCCTACCGCCTGGGCGAAGGCGAGGGCGGCCTGAAGATCGACCAGCAGCACATCATCGAGCAGCCCGACGGCAGCGTGCAGCTCGCGGCGCGCGTGAGTGCCGGTGGCCAGACCGTCGTGCTGCAGGGCACCGGCCGCGGCCCGGTGGAGGCCTTCGTCGACGGCCTGCAGCGGGCCACCGGTGTGGTGATGGCCGTGCTCGACTTCCACGAGCATGCCATCGGCGCCGGCGCGCAGGCCCGAGCGGCAGCCTATCTCGAGCTGCGCATCGCCGATACTCGAACCCTGTTCGGTGTGGGCATCGACGGCAACATCGTCACCGCGTCGATGAAGGCCGTGGTCTCGGGTCTGCTGCGCAGCGGCGCCACCCTGGCCGCGCCCCGTCGCGACACCACCACCGCCTGACCACCTGCGAGGAGCGCAAGCCATGGCCGACCAACTGATCATCTTCGACACCACCCTGCGTGACGGCGAGCAATCGCCCGGCGCCTCGATGACACGCGACGAGAAGCTGCGCATCGCGCGCCAGCTCGAGCGGCTGAAGGTGGACGTGATCGAGGCCGGCTTCGCCGCGTCGAGCAATGGCGATTTCGAGGCCGTCAAGGCGATCGCCAACCAGGTGCGCGAGTCGACGATCTGCTCGCTGGCGCGCGCCAACGACCGCGACATCGCACGCGCCGCCGAGGCGCTGGCCGGCGCGCAGCGCTCGCGCATCCACACCTTCATCGCCACCAGTGCGCTGCACATGGACAAGAAGCTGCGCATGACGCCCGACCAGGTGTTCGAGCAGGCCAAGCTGGCGGTGCGCTTTGCGCGCAACCTGTGCGGCGACATCGAGTTCAGCCCCGAGGACGGCTACCGCTCGGACATGGACTTTCTCTGCCGCGTGCTCGAGGCGGTGATCGACGAGGGCGCTACCACCATCAACGTGCCCGACACCGTGGGCTATGCGGTGCCAGAGCTGTACGGCCACTTCATCAAGACGCTGCGCGAGCGCATCCCCAACAGCGACAAGGCGATCTGGAGCGTGCACTGCCACAACGACTTGGGGCTGGCGGTGGCCAACTCGCTGGCCGGCGTCAAGATCGGCGGCGCGCGGCAGGTGGAGTGCACCATCAACGGCCTGGGCGAGCGTGCGGGCAACACCTCGCTCGAAGAGATCGTGATGGCGGTGAAGACCCGGCGCGACTATTTCAACCTCGACCTCAACATCGACGCCAGCCAGATCGTGCCGGCCTCGCGCATGGTCAGCCAGACCACCGGCTTCGTGGTGCAGCCCAACAAGGCGGTGGTGGGTGCCAATGCCTTCGCCCATGCCAGCGGCATCCACCAGGACGGCGTGCTCAAGGCGCGCGACACCTACGAGATCATGCGTGCCGAGGACGTGGGCTGGGGCTCCAACAAGATCGTGCTGGGCAAGCTCAGCGGGCGCAACGCCTTCAAGCAGCGGCTGCAGGAGCTGGGCATCGAGATGCAGAGCGAGGGCGAGATCAACACCGCCTTTGCCCGCTTCAAGGACCTGGCCGACCGCAAGAGCGAGATCTTCGACGAGGACATCCTCGCGCTGGTCAGCGACGAGAGCGTGACGCGCGAGCATGAGTTCTACCGCCTGGTGTCGCTGAGCCAGCACTCCGAGACCGGCGAACGGCCGCAAGCCGCGGTGGTGTTTGCCGCCGGTGAGGTGGAGCACAGCGCCGACAGCGATGGCAACGGCCCGGTCGATGCCAGCTTGAAGGCGATCGAATCCAAGGTGGGAAGTGGCGCCGAACTGGTGCTCTATTCGGTCAATGCCATCACCAGCGGCAGCACAGAATCGCAAGGCGAAGTGACGGTGCGTCTGCAACTGGGCGGCCGGGTGGTCAATGGCGTGGGTGCCGATCCCGACATCGTGGTGGCATCGGCCAAGGCCTACCTGGCGGCCCTGAACAAGCTGCATTCCAACCTCGAGCGGGTGGCTGCCCAGGGTTGATCGGAATCACTTTACAAAACACACGCAAGTTTTTGATCTTGCGTGTGTTTTTCCGGTGACCTAAACTCGCGCAGCGCTTGTTCCCTCTCTCTTGCCTGGATTGTCATGAAATTGTCTTTGCCGATGTTGCTGTTGGGAATGGTGATCGCCCTTGCAGCCGCCACACCGGCCCAGGCGCGGAGTGAAGTCAAGAAGGCCGCGTCGGTCAAGATCAGCAAGGCAGCCGGCAGCGCCAAGGCCCGTTCCAGGGTGCGCCCTGTGGCCGTGCGCGTCGCGCAGACCCGCCGTGTGGCGGCGCTGGCGTCGGTGCCGGCCCGACCCAGCTTCGGGCAGATGCAGGGCCTGCACACCGATGGTGATGCGCTCGACCTGAAGTCCAGCGTGGCGCTGGTGATCGACCAGGACACGAATGAGGTGCTGTTCAGCAAGA
>JAURXG010000518.1 GCA_030654555.1 Aquabacterium sp. | reverse complement strand
TTACCTCGGCAAGACGGTGCAGGTGATCCCGCACGTCACCAACGAGATCCAGGAGTTCGTCAAGCGCGGCGCGGTCGACGTGGACGTGGCCATCGTCGAGATCGGCGGCACGGTGGGCGACATCGAATCGCTGCCCTTCCTCGAGGCGGTGCGGCAGATGAGCCTCAAGCTCGGCCCCACCAACACCGCCTTCGTGCACCTGACCTACGTGCCCTGGATCGCCGCGGCCGGCGAGCTGAAGACCAAGCCGACCCAGCACACGGTGCAGAAGCTGCGCGAGATCGGCATCCAGCCCGACGTGCTGCTGTGCCGCGCCGACCGCGAGGTGCCGGCCGAGGAGCGCGAGAAGATCAGCCTGTTCACCAACGTGGTGCCCCACGGCGTGATCAGCATGTGGGACGTGGACACCATCTACAAGGTGCCGCGCCTGCTGCACGAGCAAGGCCTGGACGAGCAGATCTGCATGAAGCTGCAGCTGCTGACCAAGGCCGCCAACCTGACCCGCTGGGACCGGCTGGTGCACGAGGTGGGCCATCCGCAGCACGAGGTGACGATCGCGATGTGCGGCAAGTACACCGACCTGTCGGATTCGTACAAGTCGCTCAACGAGGCGCTGCGCCACGCCGGCATCCACCAGCATGCCCGCGTGAAGATCGAGTACGTCGACGCCGAGACGCTGAACGCCGACAACGCCGACCAGTTGGCCCAGTACGACGCAATCCTGGTGCCCGGTGGTTTCGGCAAGCGCGGCATCGAGGGCAAGATCATCGCCGCACAGTACGCCCGCGAGCATGGCCTGCCCTACCTGGGCATCTGCCTGGGCATGCAGGTGGCGACGATCGAGTTCGCCCGCCATGTGGCCGGGCTGGCCGGCGCCAACTCCACCGAGTTCGAGCCCGACACGCCGCACCCGGTGATCGCGCTGATCGACGAGTGGCAGGACCGCGACGGCACGATCCAGAAGCGCGATGCACAGAGCGACATGGGCGGCACCATGCGCCTGGGCGCGCAGAGCAGCGACGTCAAGCCCGGCACGCTGGCGCACCAGATCTACGGCCCGGTGGTCACCGAGCGCCACCGCCACCGCTACGAGTCCAACGAGAAGTACCTCGAACAGCTGCAGCAGGCCGGCCTGGTGATCTCGGCCATCACCCAGCGCGAGAAGCTCACCGAGATGGTCGAGCTGCCGACCGCGGTGCATCCCTGGTTTGTCGGCGTGCAGTTCCACCCCGAGTTCAAGAGCACGCCCTGGGACGGGCACCCGCTGTTCATCAGCTTCATCGCCGCGGCGCTGGCGCACCAGCGTGCGGCCGTCGCGCCCGCCGCCGCCTGATCGCACCGGCCACAGGACTTCACGATGCAACTCTGCGGCTTCGAGGTCGGTCTCGACCAACCCTTCTTCCTGATCGCCGGCCCGTGCGTGGTCGAGTCGCTGCAGCTGCAGATCGACGTGGCCGGCCGGCTGCAAGAGATCACCGGTGCGCTGGGCATCCCGTTCATCTTCAAGAGCAGCTACGACAAGGCCAACCGCAGCAGCGGCACCAGCTTCCGCGGCCCGGGCATGGACGCCGGGCTCGAGATCCTGGCGCAGGTCAAGCGCCAGCTGGGCGTGCCGGTGCTGACCGACGTGCACAGCGAGGCCGAGATCCCCGCCGTGGCCTCGGTGGTCGACGTGCTGCAGACGCCCGCCTTCCTGTGCCGGCAGACCGATTTCATCCACGCGGTGGCCAAGTGCGGCAAGCCGGTGAACATCAAGAAGGGCCAGTTCCTGGCGCCGCACGACATGAAGAACGTCATCGACAAGGCCCGCGCCGCGGCGCGCGAAGCCGGCCTGTCCGACGACCGCTTCATGGCCTGCGAGCGCGGCGCCAGCTTCGGCTACAACAACCTGGTCTCCGACATGCGCAGCCTGGCGATCATGCGCGAGACCGGCGCGCCGGTGGTGTTCGACGTCACCCACAGCGTGCAGCTGCCCGGGGGCCAGGGCACCAGTTCGGGCGGCCAGCGCGAGTTCGTGCCGGTGCTGGCGCGTGCCGGCGTCGGCGTGGGCGTGGCCGGGCTGTTCATGGAAACCCACCCCGACCCGGCCAACGCGCTGAGCGACGGGCCGAATGCGGTGCCGCTCAAACACATGCAGGCGCTGCTGACGCAGCTGGTGGCACTCGACCGCGTGGTCAAGTCGCAACCGCTGCTCGAAAACGACTTCAGCTGCTGACCCCGCGGAGAACGCCATGCCCTGCGCCTACGTCATCGTCGACATGAAGGTCAGCGACCACCAGCAGTACAAGCAGTACATGGCCGATGCGCCGGCGGCGGTGAAGGCCTTCGGCGGCGAGTACCTGGTGCGCGGCGGGCGTCACATCACGATGGAAGGCCAGTGGCAGCCGTCGCGCATCGCGATGCTGCGCTTTCCCAGCTTCGAGCGGGCCCAGGCCTTCTACGACGCCGAACAGTACCGTGCCGCCCGCGCCAAGCGCGAAGGCGCCACCGAGTTCTTCAACATGATCCTGGTCGAGGGCGTCGCCGCCCCGGTCTGACCCTTTCTACATCCCAGCCCAAAGGAAAGCGATGAGCGCCATTGTTGACATCGTCGGCCGCGAGATTCTCGACAGCCGCGGCAACCCCACCGTCGAATGCGACGTGCTGCTCGAAAGCGGCACCATGGGCCGTGCGGCGGTGCCCTCGGGCGCGTCCACCGGCAGCCGCGAGGCGATCGAGCTGCGCGACGGCGACAAGGGCCGCTACCTGGGCAAGGGCGTGCTCAGGGCCGTCGAACACGTCAACACCGAGATCAGCGAATCGGTGCTGGGGCTGGATGCCAGCGAGCAGGCCTTCCTCGACAAGACCCTGATCGACCTGGACGGCACCGAGAACAAGAGCCGGCTGGGCGCCAACGCGATGCGGGCCGTCAGCATGGCCGTGGCGCGCGCCGCGGCCGAGGAATCGGGCCTGCCGCTGTACCGCTACTTCGGTGGCTCGGGCGGCATGAGCCTGCCGGTGCCGATGATGAACGTCATCAACGGCGGCGCGCATGCCAACAACTCGCTGGACCTGCAGGAGTTCATGATCATCCCGGTGGGCGCGCCCAGCTTCCGCGAGGCGCTGCGCTGGGGGGCCGAGACCTTCCATGCACTCAAGAAGATCCTGCATGACCAGCACATCAGCACCGCGGTGGGTGACGAGGGCGGCTTCGCGCCCAGCGTGGCCAGCCATGAGGCGGCCATCCAGATGATCCTGGACGCCATCGACAAGGCCGGCTACACGCCCGGCGAGCAGATCGCCATCGGCCTGGACTGCGCCGCCAGCGAGTTCTACAAGGACGGCCAGTACGTGCTGGAGGGCGAAGGCGGCATCAAGCTGTCGGCCGAGGGCTGGACCGACATGCTGGCGACCTGGGTCGACAAGTACCCGATCATCAGCATCGAGGACGGCATGCACGAGGGCGACTGGGCGGGCTGGAAGCACCTGGCCGATCGCCTGGGCAAGCAGGTGCAGCTGGTGGGCGACGACC
>JAURXG010000413.1 GCA_030654555.1 Aquabacterium sp. | reverse complement strand
ATGCGCTGGCTGGCGCCAGGGGCAACGCCCGGCGCCAGCGTGAAGCCCCGCGGCGCGAAAACGATGATCGTCGAGCCGTGCTGGAACCAGCCCATCTCTTGTCCCTTGTGGAATTCGGCATCGCAGGGCAGCTCGTCGGGCCCGCGGTAGTCGACGCCCAGCAGCGTGCTCAGCCAATGCAGGCGCAGGCTGGCCACCAGGATGGCCGCCACGGGCACCAGCGCGATCGGGTGCCCGCCGCGATCGAGCCGGGTGTGGAGCACCGCGCGCTCGTTGCGGCAGAACAGCTTCTGCACCCGTTTCAGCGCGATGGGGTTGACGTTCCAGGTGTCGCCGGCATGGTGGGTGACATGGTGCACCCGGCAGTCGTGCGGCGCATGGAAGCGGTGGTACATGCTGGAGGTCAGGCGCAGCGTGGCGTAGCAGCCATCGCGGAAGGGTGCATAGGCCTGCGGATCGGCGCCGAACAGCTCGGGCAGCGTGTACGGAAAGCCCTTGGCCTGGAACACCTGCAGGCCATCCACCGGCCCGCAGGCGCCGACGATCGCATCGCAGGGGCTTGCCAGCACGGCCGGGTCGGCGTCGATGGCGCGTGCGCCCGGTTGCAGCTCGCGGATGAAGCAGTCGTGCAGGCTGTCGAAGCGCTGCTTCTTCGCGTCACGCAGGTCGAGTTCGGCGAACAGCTGCCAGGCGCGGATCGACAGGTCGCGCACCAGCGGTTGGCGGATCTGGCTGAACCAGCCCATGAAGCGGGTCAGCGCGATGCGCGGCACCCGGTTGGTGAGCAGGAAGTTCAGGTCCTCCTGCTGCAGCACGCGGTCTCGGAGTTGTCGGAGTTTCATGAGCCTGTCAAAGCGTTTGGTTAAAAGGGTGGGCGCGGGTCGAGCACCCCCATGACCCCAAGGAGCCTTGTCGATGAATCAAACCTTTGCCCTGTCCGCGGTTGCCCTGGCCACGCTGGCGGTGGCGCTGCCATTGGCTAGGCGCCGGCTGGAGCTGTCGATCGCCAAGCACCCGTCGCTGACCGGTCATGCCCGCATGGCCAAGCGCGTGGCCGCGTGGTTGCCGGGTTATGCCTATGGCGCCGACCGGTTCTTCAATTCGGACAACGCGCCGGCCGAGGCCGTGTCGCGCCGGCGCGCCGCGCTGCACCGGCTGTCGGCCCAGTTTGCCGAGCGCTACGCCCGCTCGCTGGCGATGACCACGCAGGCCGCGCAGGGCCTGTCGGACCTGCAGTTCACCGGCGCCTACCGGGTGCCGTTCCAGTACAGCGCCTACCTGCGCCAGCACCTGAAGGTGGCCAGCTTCGTGCGTGAATCGTCGGGCGTGACGGTGACCGATCTGGACGGCAACGTCTTCCACGACCTCACCGGCTCGTACGGAGTCAACGTGTTCGGCTACGACTTCTACAAGCGCTGCATGGCCGAGGGTGCGGCGCGATCGCAGGCGCTGGGCCCGGTGCTGGGGGCCTACCACCCCAGCGTGGCCTTCAACGTCGAACGATTGCGCGAGATCTCGGGCCTGGATGAGGTGTCGTTCCACATGAGCGGCACCGAGGCGGTGATGCAGGCCGTGCGCCTGGCCCGCTACCACACCCGCAAGACCCACCTGGTGCGCTTCTGCGGTGCCTACCACGGCTGGTGGGAGGATGTGCAGCCCGGCCCCGGCAACCCGGTGAAGCCGCGCGACACCTACACGCTCAAGGAGATGGACAACGACAGCCTGCGCGTGCTGCGCAAGCGCAACGACATCGCCTGCGTGCTGGTCAACCCGCTGCAGGCGCTGCACCCGAACCAGGGCGCGCCGGGGGACTCGTCGCTGGTCGACAGCGGCCGGCGCGCGGCCTTCGACCGCGCCGCCTACACGGCCTGGCTGCATCAGCTGCGCCAGGTGTGCACCGAGCGCGGCATCGTGCTGATCTTCGACGAGGTGTTCCTGGGCTTTCGGCTGGCCATGGGTGGCGCGCAAGACTACTTCGGCGTACGCGCCGACATGGTCACCTACGGCAAGACGCTGGGTGGCGGCCTGCCGGTGGGCGTGGTCTGCGGCAAGCGCGCGCTGATGAAGCGCTTTCGCGAAGAGCGACCGGCCGACATCTGCTTCGCGCGCGGCACCTTCAACGCCCATCCGCTGGTGATGGCATCGATGCAGGTATTTCTCGAGCAACTGGAGACTCCGGCCGTGCGTGCCCTCTACGACGGGCTGGACGCGCGCTGGAACGCCCGCGCCGAGCAGCTCAACCAGCGTTTGCGGGAGGCCGACCTGCCGGTGCAGGTGGCCAACCTCAGCTCGGTGTGGACGGTGTTCTACACGCGACCCTCGCGCTACAACTGGATGCTGCAGTTCTACCTGCGCAGCCATGGCCTG
>JAURXG010000412.1 GCA_030654555.1 Aquabacterium sp. | reverse complement strand
GGAAGCGCTGCGCATCACCCTCGGCCTGCGCCACCACGCGCTGGCCGTAGCCGTCGGCTTCTTCCATCAGGCGGGCGGCGGTGCCGCGCGCCTTCGGGATCACGTCACTGGCGTAGGCCTGGCCTTCGTTCTTGAAGCGGTCGCGGTCGGCACCGGCCTTCAGTGCGTCGTTGAAGGCGGCCTGCACCTGCTCGGGCACCTGCACGTTCTGCAGGTTGACGTTGACGACCAGGATGCCGGTCTTCAGACGGTCGAGCTGGCTCTGGATTGACTTGACCAGTTCGGCGGCGATCGCGTCACGCGCCTCGTAGAGCACGGAGTCGACCTTGCTCTTGCCGACGATCTCGCGCACCGCCGATTCGGCGGCCTGCACAACGGCGTTGTCGGGATCGCGGTTCTCGAACAGGAAGGCCTTGGCATCCTTCAACCGGTACTGCACGGTGAAGCGGATGTCGACGATGTTCTCGTCCTGCGTCAGCATCGACGAATCACGCAGCCCGGTGGCCTGGGTGACATTGGTGCGGCCGATCTCGGCGGTGCGCAGCTGGGTCACTGCCACGGCCTCGTGCGCCTGGAACGGATACGGGAAACGCCACTGGAAGCCCGCTTCCACCGTGCTGCTGTAGCGCCCGAAGGTGGTGACGATGGCCTGCTGGCCTTCCTGCACGATGAAGAAGCCGCTGCCGGCCCACACCACCGCGACGACGAAGCCGATCAGGCCGATGCCGATGCCGGCGCTCTTGAGGTCGGGCTGGAAGGACGGGCCGCCACCCTGGTCACCATCACCCGGATCACGGCGCGGCGGCTGGCCGTTGCCACCGCCCTTGTTGTTGAACAGGCCACTGAGCTTTCGATTGAAATCGCGCCACAGCTCGTCCAGATCGGGCGGGCCGTCGTTGCGGCCGCCGGCCATCATCGGACGCGGCCGGCGCAGCACGCCGCCCAGCAGCGCCCGTGCGGCGAAGGCCACTGCGCTCACCCTGTCGCGCAGTGGCGCCGGGGCGGTGTCGAAGGAAGAATTTGCGTGCATGTTCATGTTGTGGCCGATGGTAACGTGGCACCTTCCGCGGCAGGATCGATGCCCGGATCGGCTGGGGTGGCGGCAACCAGCTTCGACAGCCCTTCAACTGGGGACTGGCCCGGTGGATTCAAGCCCGCGGGCGACGCGGCCTGTGCGATCAGCGTGCGCAGCACGTCCAGCCCGGTGCCACGCAAGGCGCTGACGAACACCCTCGGCACGGCACCACCACCCGCACGCTCCACCCAATCCTGCAGCGCACGCGGCGCCGGTTCGACCTGGTCGAGTTTGTTGAAGACCAGGATCTGCGGCACATCGGCGGCGCCGATCTCGGCCAGCACGCGCTCGACCTCGTCGCGCTGCTCCTGCAGCACCGGGCTGGACGCGTCGATCACGTGCAAGAGCAGGTCGGCGTCACAGGCCTCTTGCAGCGTGGCTTCGAAGGCCTCGACCAGCTTGTGCGGCAGGTCACGGATGAAACCCACGGTGTCCGACAACGACACGGTGGTGCCCAGCGCCTCGAGGTACAGCGAGCGTGTGGTGGTGTCGAGGGTGGCGAACAGCTGGTCGGCCGCGTAGGCCCGCGCCTTGACCAAGGCGTTGAACAGCGTGCTCTTGCCAGCGTTGGTGTAGCCCACCAGCGAGACGCGGAAGCCGCCGCCCTTGCGCCGCGCCTGGCGCTGCGTATCGCGCTGGCGCTTGACCTTGACCAGCCGCGCCTTCAGCGACTTGACGCGCTCGGCGATCATGCGCTTGTCGAGCTCGATCTGCGCCTCGCCCGGGCCGCCACGTTGACCGGCACCGCCGGTCTGGCGTTCCAGGTGGCTCCAGCGCCGCACCAGGCGCGAGCCCAGGTACTGCAGCCGCGCCAGTTCAACCTGCAGCTTGCCCTCGTGGCTCTGCGCGCGTTGCGCGAAGATCTCCAGGATCAGCGCGGTGCGATCGGCCACGGCCACACCCAACGTGCGTTCGAGGTTGCGCTGCTGGGCGGGCGACAGGGCCTGGTCGAAGATCACGCACTCGGCGCCATGCATCTGCACCAGGGTCTTGATCTCGTCGGCCTTGCCGCTGCCGACGAACAGCGCCGGATCGGGTGACTTGCGGCGGGCGATGACCCGCTCGACCGGCACATCGCCGGCACTTTCGGCCAGCAAGGCCAGTTCGTCCAGCGTCGGGTCGAAATGCTGACCGTTGCCGAAGTCGACCCCCACCAGCACCACGCGCGCCGGTGCGACGCCGGTGGGCGTCGAGGCTTCCCGCGAATCGGGGTTCAAGGTGGGGGCGACGGCGTCGGAGGTACCGCGGGCTCGGCTCAAGCCGGATCAGTCGGCTCGGCGGCGTGGAAGTTCACCGGCCGGCCCGGCACCACGGTGGAGATGGCGTGCTTGTAGACCATCTGCGTCACGGTGTTGCGCAGGAGGACGACGTACTGGTCAAAAGACTCGATGTGCCCCTGCAGCTTGATACCGTTGACGAGGTAGATCGAGACCGGTACATGCTCCTTGCGCAGCAGGTTCAGGAAGGGGTCTTGTAGGAGTTGCCCTTTGTTGCTCACGATATGACTCCGTGTTGAAAAGTTTGAGTGCTTTCACCTTATCACACCAGGGAAAGCCAGTAGACGCCGGGGACGGCGCTGCGGTGCGCCTTGTTCGGCCGGCCACCGCAGGCGGTCTGACCTAGCCTTCGTCGAAAGGGTTCCGTGAGGACTTGAATTCAATGCGCAGGGGCGTGCCGGTGAGCTTGAAGTGCTCGCGCACGCGGCCTTCCAGGTAGCGCTTGTAGGCCTCGGTCACATGCTCGAGCCCGTTGCCGTGGATGATCACGATGGGTGGGTTCATGCCGCCCTGGTGGGCGTAACGCAGCTTGGGCGTGAAGGCCCCCGAGCGCCGCGGCGCCTGGTGCTGCACGGCCTCTTGCAGCAGCCGGGTGAGCACCGGCGTGGGCATCTTGCGGGTGGCCGAGGCGTGGGCATCGGCGATCGCCTTCCACACCGGCCCCAGGCCCTGGCGCTTGAGCGCCGAGATGTGCAGCACCGGCGCGAACTTGAGAAACGCCAGCCGCTGCTCGACCGAGCGCTCGAACATCTGGCGCTGGTAGGCGTCGACCGCATCCCACTTGTTGACGGCCACCACCACGGCTCGGCCGCTCTCGAGGATGTAGCCCGCGATGTGGGCGTCCTGGTCGCTCACGCCCTGGGTGGCGTCGATCAGCAGCAGCACCACGTTGGCATCGGCGATGGCCTGCAATGTCTTGACCACCGAGAACTTCTCGATCGCCTCGAACACCTTGCCCTTGCGGCGCAGCCCGGCGGTGTCGATCAGCTCGAACTTCCGGCCGTCGCGCTCGAAGGGCACGCTGATGGCGTCGCGCGTGGTGCCGGGCTGGTCGAAGGCCACCAGCCGCTCCTCGCCCAGCCAGGTGTTGATCAGCGTGCTCTTGCCGACGTTGGGCCGGCCGGCCACCGCCAGGCGGATCGGCTTGTCGGCGCGGTCGGCCTCGGGCTCGTCTTCGGGCTCGGGGAAGTCCTGCAGGGCCGCATCGAGCAGGCTGCGGATGCCCTGCCCGTGCGCGGCCGACACCGGATGCGGCTCGCCCATGCCCAGTTCGTGGAATTCGGCCAGCAGCGGCGAGTCGACCAGGCCCTCGGCCTTGTTGACGCACAGCAGCACGCGCTTGTTGGCGCCGCGCAGGTAACGCGCAATGTCGTGGTCCTGGCCCGACACGCCGTTGCGGGCGTCGACCACGAAGATCACCGCATCGGCTTCGGCCACCGCGGCCTTGGTCTGCGCGGCCATCATCGCGACGATGCCGGCGGGCTTGTCGGGCTCGAAGCCGCCGGTGTCGACGACGATGAACTCGTGGCCACCATGCTTGGCGTCGCCGTAGTGGCGGTCGCGGGTCAGGCCGGAGAAGTCGGCCACGATCGCATCACGGCTCTTGGTGATGCGGTTGAACAGGGTCGACTTGCCCACGTTGGGCCGCCCGACGAGGGCGATCACCGGTTTCATGGGCAGGTGCTTTCCAGAACGGTGAAGAAGCGGTTCACTCGGGGCGGAAGGCGAAGACACCGCCGTTGCGCGTGACCACCAGCATGGTGGTGCCCGAGAGCACCGGCTGAGCCACCACCGGCGAACCGTCGGTGGGCAGGCGCAGCAAGGTCTTGCCGTCCTCGCGGTCCAGGAAGTGCACCTGGCCTTCGCTGTCGCCGAACGTCACCGTCTTGCCGGTCGACAGCGGCGCGCTCAAGGCCCGGTAGAGCAGTCGCTCGTTGGTCCAGGCCAGTTCGCCACCGCCGGCCTTCCAGGCGCTGATGCGGTCGGTGGCATCGGCACCGAAGACGAAGTCGGCATCGCCGCCCACCGCCTGCTGGCCGCCGGCCGTGCGGCTCCAGCGCAGGCTGGCGCGGTCGGGGCCGGCCACGGTCACGCAGCCCACCGCCGTCTGGAAGGCGCGGGCGCAGAGTTGATCGCCCACGCGCAGCACCGGACCGACCAGGTCGTTCAGGCGCTCGACTTCGTTGGTGCCGCGCGGCGAGGTGACGGCCAGCTCCCAGCGCACGCTGCCGGTGGTGGGGTCGATGCCCAGCATCACCGCGCCGATGCCGGCGACCAGGGTGTTCTTGTGCGCTGCCAGCACACCGGGCTGGGCCAGTGTCAGGGCTTCGCCGGGACGCTGCAAGGTCCAGAGGCGGCGGCCGTCGAGGGCGTCGAAGGCATGCACCACCCGGTCGACGCCCAGCACGAACACGCGCTCGCCGGCCACCAGCGGCGCGGTGGTGGTGCGCGACGCGAGCTGGGCGCTCCACAGCTTGGTGCCCTGGTCCATCACCACCAACTGGTTGTCGACGGTGACCACCGCGGCGCGGCGGCCATCACTGCCGACGCCGGCCGACAGCCGCCCACCCGCCTGGCCGCGCCACAGCTCGCGGCCGCTCTGCGCTTCGAGCGCGACCACGGTGCCATCGGTGCCGGCGACGAAGAAGTGGCCGTCACGCACCGCCACGCCCAGCGGGAACCGCACCGAGTCGAGCTTGGCCGACCAGACCTGGCGGCCGGCGATCTGCGCGGTCACCGCCTCGAGCGGCGTGGGCTTGGGCTTGTCGGAGGCGCAGCCGGTCAATGTGGCCAAGGCCGCCGCCAGCAGCCAGGCGATGATCCGCACCGGTTGACGGCGCATCACTTCGCCGCCCCCGAAGCGGCGGCAGCGGCCGGCGCCGGCGGCGCCGCCAGCGCGGTGAGCTTGGCCTCGATCAGACGCCGGTAGTCGACCTTGTCGTCCAGCGCCTTGTAGGCCGCCTGGTAGGCGGAGCGGGCATCGTCCTTCTTGCCCTGGGCCAGCAGCACGTCGCCGCGCCGATCGGCCACCAGGCCTGCGAACTCCTTGGCCTGCGCGGCGTCCAGCGCCTTCAGCGCGCCGTCGTAATCCTTGGCATCGAGCAACACGCCGGCCAGGCGCAGCCGGGCGATGGTGCGGTACTCGTCCTCCACGGCGTTGTCGGCCAGCCAGGCCAGGCTGGCCTTGGCCGCGTCGGCCTGGCCCTTGTCGTACTGCAGGCGCGCCGCCATCAGGCCGCCCTGCTGGGTGAGCGCGGTGCGGGCAAAGCGGTCCTTCATGTCGTTGAACACGCGCCCGACCTTGTCGGCATCGCCGGCCACGGCGGCGCGGTCGAGTTCATCGAACATCGCGGCGGCCTTGGCCGCCTGGTCGCGCTGGTACCAGCCCCAGGCGTTCCAGCTGGCAAAGGCCAGCAGGCAGGCGGTCAGCACCCACGTGATCAGGTTGCCCCACTGCTTCCAGAACGCCTTGAGTTCGTCGAGTTGTTCCTGCTCCTGCAGGTCGAGCGTGTTCGCCATGAAGCGCCTGTCGTCTGTGCGTTGAAAGCCAAGTATCGGATTATGCGTTGCGCAACTCGTGCGCCCAGCCGGCCACGTCGGCCAGCGGACGCAGCACCTGCGTGGCCGCGGCATCACGCAGCGGCTTGACCGCCACCATGCCCTGGGCCAGCTCGTTGCCGCCGAACACCAGCGCGTGGCGCGCACCGCTGGCATCGGCCTTCTTGAACTGCGATTTCATGCTGCCCAGCCCGGCGCTGCCGCCGGCATGCATCACCACCGCCACGCCGGCGCTGCGCAGCGCCTCCACCACGGCGATGGCCGGGCTCAGCGCGCTGTCCTCGGGCAGCACGGCATAGGCATCGGGCGCCGACGGGGGGGGCGCTATGCCGCTTTGCTGCAGCAGGTCGAGCACACGCTCCAGCCCCATGCCCCAGCCGACGCCGGGCGCCGGCTTGCCACCGATCATCTCGACCAGGCCGTCGTAGCGGCCGCCGCCGCAGATGGTGCCCTGGGCGCCCAGCTTGGGCGTGATCCACTCGAACACGGTGTGGGTGTAGTAGTCCATGCCGCGCACCAGGCGCGGGTTGACGGTGAAGGGCTGGCCCACCGCACCGAGCGCGCTCTTGACCGCCTCCAGATGCTTCAACGAGCCCTCGCCCAGGAATCCCATCAGCTGCGGCGCGGCGTTCACCAGGTCCTGCATCGCCGGGTTCTTGGTGTCGAGGATGCGCAGCGGGTTGCTGTGCAGCCGGCGCCTGGCCTCGGCGTCCAGCAGGTCGGCGTGGGCCTCGAAGTGGGCGATCAGCGCGGCGCGGTGGGCACGGCGCTCGTCGGGCACGCCCAGGCTGTTGATCTCGAGCCGCACGTCGGCCAGCCCCAGGTCGCGCCACAGCGCACGCGCCATCAGGATCACCTCGGCGTCGGTCTCGGGCCCGCCGAAGCCCAGCGCCTCGACACCCACCTGGTGGAACTGGCGGTAGCGCCCGCGCTGCGGCCGCTCGTGGCGGAACATCGGCCCGATGTAGAACAGCCGCTTGCCGCCGTCGTAGAGCATCGAGTGCTCGATCGCCGCGCGCACCACGCCGGCGGTGTTCTCGGGGCGCAGCGTGAGCTTGTCGCCGTTCATCGAATCCTCGAAGGAGTACATCTCCTTCTCGACGATGTCGGTCACCTCGCCCAGTCCGCGCACGAACAGCGGCGTGGGTTCGACGATGGGCGTGCGGATGTTCAGGTAACCGTAGCGGCGCATCAGCGCACGCACCTTGTCTTCCAGCCACTCCCAGCGCTGGGATTCCGGCGGCAGGATGTCGTTCATGCCTTTGACGGCTTGCAGGGGTTCGGCCATGTGGTGCTCGGGCCCGCGGCGCGGGTCGCTCAGGAGAGGGGTCGGGGGCCCGCAGCGCGGGCGAGGCAGCGGGCGGCTGCGGTCAGTGCGCCGTCAATGGGAGGCCGTGGCGGCGCCGAAGCGGCGCTCGATGTAGCCCTCGACGATGCGGTGGAATTCCTGCACGATGCCTTCGCCGCGCAGCGTCATCGCCTTCTGGCCGTCGATGTACACCGGTGCGGCCGGCGCCTCGCCGGTGCCGGGCAGGCTGATGCCGATGTCGGCATGCTTGCTCTCACCCGGGCCGTTGACGATGCAGCCCATCACCGCGACCTTCAGGTTCTCGACGCCGGGGTATTTGGCCTTCCACTGCGGCATCATCGCCCGCAGGTGGTCGTCGATCTGCTTGGCCAGCTCCTGGAACGTGGTGCTGGTGGTGCGGCCGCAGCCGGGGCAGGCCGTCACGCTGGGGTTGAAGTGGCGCAGGCCCAGCGCCTGCAGGATCTCCAGCGCCACCACCACCTCCTGCGTGCGGGCCTCGCCCGGTTGCGGCGTGAGGCTGACGCGGATGGTGTCGCCGATGCCCTGCTGCAGCAGCTGGCCCATCGCCACGGCGGACGCCACCGTGCCCTTGGTGCCCATGCCGGCTTCGGTCAGGCCCAGGTGCAGCGGGTAGTTGCAGCGCGCGGCCAGGGCCTGGTAGACGGTGATCAGGTCCTGCACGCCGCTGACCTTGCAGCTGATGATGATCTGCCCGGGCGCCATGCCCAGCTCCTGCGCCCAGTCGGCCGACTGCAGCGCCGACTTCACCAGCGCCTGGTACATCACCTGCTTGGCCTCCCAAGGCTGGGCGCGGCTGGCGTTGTCGTCCATCATCTGGGCGAGCAGTTCCTGGTCGAGGCTGCCCCAGTTGACGCCGATGCGCACCGGCTTGTCGTGCCGCAGCGCGGCCTCGATCATCGCGGTGAACTGGCGGTCGCGCTTGTCGCCCTTGCCCACGTTGCCGGGGTTGATGCGGTACTTGGACAGCGCCGCGGCGCAGGCCGGATGCTCGGTCAGCAGCGTGTGGCCGTTGTAGTGGAAGTCGCCGATCAGCGGCACATCGATGCCCATGCGGTCGAGCTGCTCGCGGATGTGCGGCACGGCCTGGGCGGCCTCGGGCGTGTTGACGGTGATGCGCACCATCTCGCTGCCCGCGATCGCCAGCTCCTTGACCTGGATCGCCGTGCCGATGACATCCACCGTGTCGGTGTTGGTCATCGATTGCACACGCACCGGCGCGTCGCCGCCCACGGTGACCACGCGGTCGCCCCAGGCCACGCGCGCCTGCAGCGAGCGACGGGCCAGCGGCAGCGCGGGCGGGATCAGCGTCAGGTCGGCAAGGGGGTTCATGGCAGCGTGATGTTGGCGATGTTGTCGCGCGCGGCAGTGGCCAGGTCGACCGGCTGGCCGCGGAACTGCAGCTCGGTGCCTTGTGCGTTGCCGATTCTCAGGCGCAGCGGCGGCGTGGCGGTCAATTCCACCGTTTCGCCCGCGGGTACCAGGCGGGCGATCAAGGTCTGGCCAGCACCGTCGACGGCCTGCACCCAGGTGGCCTGCAAGGCGCGCAGCACCAACGCGTCACCGGCCGCGGTGGCGGTGGTTGCGGTGGGTGCCGAGGCGGCGACGGGCGATGCAGCCGGCGCCGCGGCGTCGGACGCCGTGGCCGCAGGCGCGACCGCGGGCAACGCCGGCGCCGATGCGGCTGGCGGCAGCACGGCGG
>JAURXG010000411.1 GCA_030654555.1 Aquabacterium sp. | reverse complement strand
TGCTGTCGTGGAACTGGCTGCCGCTGTTCCCGGTGTTCATCGTCTACTTCATCGCCGGGCTGGCCGAGACCAACCGCCACCCCTTCGACGTGGTTGAGGGTGAATCGGAAATCGTCGCCGGCCACATGATCGAGTACTCGGGCATGTCGTTCGCGATGTTCTTCCTGGCCGAATACGCCAACATGATCCTGGTGTCGATGTTGTGCGTGCTGCTGTTCCTGGGCGGCTGGTTGCCGCCGTTCGAGTTCCTCTCGTTCATCCCGGGCTGGATCTGGCTGGCCATCAAGGTGTTCGTGGTCGTCACCATGTTCCTGTGGGTGCGGGCCTCCTTCCCCCGCTACCGCTACGACCAGATCATGCGCCTGGGCTGGAAGATCTTCATCCCCATCACGCTGATCTGGCTGGTCGTCGTCGGCCTGTGGATGCAGACCCCGTTCAACATCTGGAAGTGACATGGCTGCTCAGACCGCATCACTCAAGGACTTCCTCTCCAGCTTCCTGCTGCTGGAGATGCTCAAGGGCCTGAAGCTCACCGGACGGCACTTCTTCCAGAAGCGCATCACGATCCAGTTCCCGGAAGAGAAGACCCCGCTGAGCCCGCGCTTCCGTGGCCTGCACGCGCTGCGCCGCTACGACAACGGCGAAGAGCGCTGCATCGCCTGCAAGCTGTGCGAGGCGGTGTGCCCGGCGATGGCCATCACCATCGAGAGCGACGTGCGCGACGACGGCAGCCGCCGCACCACGCGCTACGACATCGACCTGACCAAGTGCATCTTCTGCGGCTTCTGCGAAGAGAGCTGCCCGGTCGATTCGATCGTCGAGACCCACATCTTCGAATACCACGGCGAGAAACGCGGCGACCTGTACTTCACCAAGGACATGCTGCTGGCCGTGGGCGACCGTTACGAAGCCGAAATCGCCGCGAACAAGGAGGCCGACGCGAAATACCGGTAGGAACCGTGCATCAGGCTGCTGCGCGCCACGATCTTGCGCCTGCGTTGCTCGCCGTACGGGGTACGGCTGCGCTACTCGACGCAAGCTCGAGGCGCTCGCGACGCCTGCTGCACGACTCCTGCACTTGCGACCCTTCGCGAAATAAACCATGACGACTACCGGCGCACTCTTCTACTTCTTCGCAGCCGTGCTGCTGTTTGCCTCGTTCCGTGTCATCACGGCGCGCAGCACGGTGCACGCGGCGCTCTATCTGGTGCTGGCCTTCGCCAATGCCTCGGTCATCTGGATGCTGCTGAGGGCCGAGTTCCT
>JAURXG010000517.1 GCA_030654555.1 Aquabacterium sp. | reverse complement strand
GGCGCCGTTCTATTTCATGTTCGTCTTTGCCACGCACTCGCGCACCGAGATCTTCAGCCTGCCCCC
Source organism: Aquabacterium sp. (assembly GCA_030654555.1). GTDB lineage: Bacteria > Pseudomonadota > Gammaproteobacteria > Burkholderiales > Burkholderiaceae_C > Pseudaquabacterium. Next base: position 6,622 of record JAURXG010000517.1, on the reverse strand, counting down.
GCCGATGTTTTTCGGCGACGACTTCTTCAACAACCTGAAGATCCTCACCGATCGAATGCCGTTCTGGCGCAACCTGGGCTGGAGCCTGTACGTGGCGGTCGCGTCCACGGTGCTCACCCTGCTGTTCTGCTCGATGGGCGGCTATGCCTTCGCCTTGTTCGAATTTCGCTACAAGAACGCCTTGTTTGGCGTGGTGATGGGCACCATGCTGCTGCCCTCCTTCATGAACATGATTCCAACCTTCATGATCATGGGTGTGCTGGGCTGGATCGACCAGCCGCGCGCGCTGTACATCCCCGGTGCGGTCAGCGCTTTCGGCATCTTCCTGATGCGCCAGTTCGTGGCCTCGTCGATCCCTAAGGACCTGGTCGAGGCCGCCCGCATGGATGGCTGCAGCGAGCTGGGCATCTACTGGCGCATCGTGCTGCCGCTGATGAAGCCGGCGTTGGGCACGCTGGGGCTGATCACCTTCATCAGCAGCTGGAACAACTTCATCGGCCCGCTGATCGTGATGCGCAGCGCCGCCAACTACACCCTGCCGCTGGCGCTGCGCAGCCTGCAGAGCCCCGTCAACACCGAATGGGGCGCGCTGATGGCCGGCTCGGCCATCGCCACGCTGCCGCTGATCCTGCTGTTCGTGGTGTCGTCGCGGCAGCTGATCGCCGGGCTGACCAGCGGCGCCGTCAAGTGAGAAAGCCCAGCCCCCGATGACCCCCCACGTCCGCGCCATCGCCGCCGCCGGCCTGCTGCTGGCCCTGCTAGGTTGCGCCAGCGCACCGCCCGCACCGCCCGTCACCAACGCAGCCACACCTGCCGCCGCCGATCGGCTGGCCGTGCCCGCGGCTTACCGGCTGGTGTGGGCCGATGAGTTCGAGGCCCCCGGACTGCCCGACCCGGCCAAGTGGGTGCACGACACCCACCGCAACCAGGCGGGCTGGTACAACCACGAGCAGCAGTATTACGCCGCCCCGCGCGCCGAGAACGCGATGGTGCGCGACGGCAAGCTGGTGATCACCGCCCGGCACGAGGCGCTGCGCACAGCGCCCGACTGGGGCGGCCAGGCCTACACCTCGGCGCGGCTGATCACCCGCGGCAAGGGCGACTGGACCTACGGCTTCTTCGAGATCCGCGCCAGGATGCCCTGCGGCCTGGGCACCTGGCCGGCGATCTGGAGCGTGGGCAGCGGCGGGCGCTGGCCCGACGATGGCGAGCTCGACATCCTCGAGCACATCGGCAGCCGGCCCGGCCGGGTGTTCAGCACGGTGCACACGGCCGCCGGCAGCGGTGGCCACGGCAGCGGCGCGGCCACGCAGTTGCCCGACGTGTGCCGGGCCTTCCACACCTACCAGATGCACTGGACGCCGCAGGACATCCGCTTCGGCATCGACGGCGTGCAGCACTTCCGCTATGCCAACCCGGGCACCGGCACGAAGGCCTGGCCGTTCGATGCGCCGCAGTTCCTGATCCTCAACATCGCCATTGGCGGCGACCTGGGCGGGCCGATCGACGACACCATCTTCCCGGTGGCGATGGAGGTGGACTTCGTGCGCGTCTACCAGGCGCAGCGATAGCGTCGACCGGCGGCCCGAACCCGGCGGCTGGCCGGGGTGCTGGCTACACTTCGCCGCATGCCGTCCTCGTCACTCGACTCCTTCCTCGCCCGCGCCGAACTCCTGCTGAAGCGGCTGGAGCGCATCCTGCCGCATGCCTTGAGCGCGCCCGACTGGGAGGCCTCGATCGCCTTCCGCTACCGCAAGCGGGGTGCCTCGGGGCTGCTGCAGCCGGTGCGCGCGGTGGCACCCATCGGGCTGGCCGATCTGCAGGAGGTGGACGGCCAGAAGGACCGCCTGGTGCGCAACACCGCGCAGTTCGTGGCCGGCCTGCCGGCCAACAACGTGTTGCTGACCGGTGCGCGCGGCACCGGCAAGAGCTCGCTGAACAAGGCCTGCCTGAACGAGTTCGCCCCCCGGGGCCTGCGCCTGATCGAGGTGGACAAGGCCGACCTGGTCGACCTGCCCGATCTGGTCGACCTGGTGGCCGAGCGCCCCGAGCGCTTCATCGTCTTCTGCGACGACCTGAGCTTCGACGAGGGCGAGCCCGGCTACAAGGCGCTCAAGAGCATCCTCGACGGCAGCATCGCCGCGGCCAGCGACAACGTGCTGATCTACGCCACCAGCAACCGCCGCCACCTGCTGCCCGAGTACATGAAGGAGAACCTCTCCTACACCCACACCGACGACGGCGAGGTGCACCCGGGCGAGGTGGTGGAGGAGAAGATCTCGCTGAGCGAGCGCTTCGGCCTGTGGATCAGCTTCTACCCGTTCAGCCAGCAAGAGTATCTGGTGATCGTGGCGCAGTGGCTGCGGCACTTCGGCGTGGCCGAGGACGTGATCACCAGCGCGCGCCAGCCCTCGCTGGTGTGGGCGCTGGAGCGCGGCTCACGCTCGGGCCGGGTGGCCTACCAGTTTGCCCGCGACTGGGCCGGGCGCGACCATGGCGCCGACGTGGCGCCGGCCGTGGTGGCGGCCTACAACGCGCCCGACGGCCTCGACCGTGTCTGAGGTGGTCCAGGACTTCACCTCGGTCGACGGCATTGACCGCGGCGAGCGGCCGGTCACCGACGTGGCCGTGGGGGTGCTGATTCAACGTGATGCGGCCGGCGTCGAAGGCCGCTTCCTGCTGACCAGCCGGCCCGCGGGCAAGGTCTACGCGGGCTACTGGGAGTTCCCCGGCGGCAAGTTCGAACCCGGCGAGACGCTGGACCAGGCCCTGCGGCGTGAACTGCACGAGGAACTGGGCATCACCATCGGCGCAGTGCATCCCTGGCAGCAGGAGGTGTTCGACTACCCGCATGCGCGGGTGCGGCTGCACTTCTGCAAGGTCTACGACTGGCGCGGCGAGTTCGAGATGCGCGAAGCCCAGCAGATGGCCTGGAGCGGCCTGCCGGTGGTGGTGGCGCCGGTGCTGCCGGGCACGCTGCCGGTGCTGCGCTGGTTTGCCGCCGAGCGCGGGCATGCGGGCGCATTGGTGGCCGGCGAGGCGGCGGTCGGCGAGGCGGGGGGCGGCGAGGCGGGGGGCGGCGAGGCGGTGGACCATGGCCGCTGATCCGCACTGGACCTTGCAAGGCGGCGTGGCCCTGGTCACCGGCGCGGCCGGCGGCATCGGCGCCGCGCTGGCGGTGAACCTGGCGCGGCGCGGCATGGCGCTGGCGCTGGTCGACCGCGATGCGGCCGGGCTGCAGGCGGTGGCCGACCAGGCGGCTGCGGCGGGCGTGGCGGTGAGCCGCCATGTGGCCGACCTGGCCGAGCGCGCGCAGGTCGATGCCGTGCTGCCGGCGGTGCTGGCCGCGCATGGCCGCTTGACGCTGCTGGTCAACAACGCCGGCGTGGCGCTGGGCGGGCGCTTCGAGCAGGTCGACGAGGCGGATTTCGACTGGCTGATGCGCATCAACTTCGACGCCCCGGTACGCCTCACGCGGGCCTGCCTGCCGGTGCTGGCGCGTGCGCCGGCGGCGCTGGTGGTCAACGTCTCGAGCATCTTCGGCATCGTGGCCCCGCCCGGACAGGCCGCCTACTGCGCCAGCAAGTTCGCGCTGCGCGGCTTCTCCGAATCGCTGCGGCACGAGCTGGCGATGGCCGGCTCGCCGGTGCGGCTGACGCTGGTGCACCCCGGCGGCGTGCGCACCGGCATTGCCGAGAACGCCCGCGTGGCCGTGGCGGCCACGGCCGACGAGGTGGCGCGCGAGCAGGCGGCGTGGCGCGTGCTGCTGCGGCTGACGCCCGAGCAGGCGGCTGAGCAGATCGCGCGCGGCATCGTGCGGCGCGCACCGCGTGTGCTGGTGGGCCGGGATGCGGCGCAGGCCGCCTGGCTGCAGCGCCTGATGCCGGTGGGCTACTGGGCGCTGATGGCGCGTGACCTGGCGCGCCGCACCGGGCGCGCCGGCTGAACCCGCCGCGTCGCCCGCCTTTCCCTTTCGAGAGAGATCAACGATGGCCAGCTGGCAAGCCCATGTGGCCGCGTTCGTGGTGCGCCGGCGCGTCAAGCCCGTGCTGGGCGACATGACCGACCTGGACCGGGTGCGCCAGGTCTTCGACAAGCCCCTGCCGACGCCACGCGGGGCCGTCTGGCGCGACGCGGTGGTGGGCGGCGTGCCCGGCGAGTGGGTGGAGGCCGTCGGTGCGGACCCATCGGCGGCGCGCACCACCTTGCTGTACCTGCACGGCGGCGGCTTCGTCGGCTGCTCGCCACGCACCCATCGGCCGCTGACGGCGGCGCTGGCCAAGCAGGGCCTGCGGGTGTTCGTGCCCGACTACCGGCTGGCGCCGGCGCATCCGTTTCCGGCCGCGCTCGACGATGTGCGGGCCGTGTGGGCAGCGCTGCGCGAGGCGGCCGATGCCGAGGGCGGCCGCCTGGTGGTGGCCGGCGACAGCGCCGGCGGCAACCTGGCGCTGGCGCTGATGGTGGCGCTGCGCGATGCGGGCGCGGTCCTGCCCGATGCCGCCGCGCTGTTCTCGCCGGCCGCCGACCTGACCGGCGAGAGCCCGTCGATCATGGCCCACCGCGAACGCGATCCGATGTTCGACGGCCCGGCGCTGGCCCATCTGGCCGATGCCTACCTGGCCGGTGCCGATGCGGCGCAGCCGCTGGCCTCGCCGCTGCAGGCCGACCTGAGTGGCCTGCCGCCGCTGCTGCTGCACGTGGGCAACGACGAGGTGCTGCGCGACGACTCGCTGCGCGTGGCCGTCAAGGCGCGCGCGGCGGGTGTCACCGTGGCGCTGCAGGTGTGGCCGGTGGTGCCGCATGTCTGGCAGCTGCTGAGCTGGCTGCCCGAGGCGCGGCACTCGGTGCGCATCGCCGGCCAGCACCTGCGCGAGGCGGTGCCGGCCACGGCTGCGAAGCCGCAGCACTTCGACCTGCTGATCGTCGGCGCCGGCCTGTCGGGCATCGGCGCGGCGGTGCACCTGCAGCGGCGCTGCCCCGAGCAGCGCTACGCCATCCTCGAAGCGCGCGCTGCGATGGGCGGCACCTGGGACCTGTTCCGCTACCCCGGCGTGCGCTCCGATTCGGACATGTACACGCTGGGTTATGCCTTCAAGCCCTGGACCGACCCGCAGGCCATTGCCGACGGGCCTTCGATCCTGAAGTACGTGCAGCAGACGGCGGTCGAGCATGGCATCGACGCGCAGATCCGCTACGGCCACCGGGTGCTCAGCGCCGACTGGTCGTCGACCGACGCCTGCTGGAGGGTCGAGGTCGAGCAACTGCCCGGCGGCCGGCGCCTGACGCTGACCAGCCGCTTCCTCAACCTGTGCAGCGGCTACTACGACTATGCGCAGGGCCATCGGCCGGTCTGGGACGGCGAGCAGGACTTCCGCGGCACGCTGGTGCATCCGCAGCACTGGCCCCAGGGGCTGGCTTACGCCGGCAAGCAGGTGGTGGTGATCGGCAGCGGCGCCACCGCCGTCACGCTGGTGCCGGCGATGGCCGAGACCGCGGCCCGGGTGACGATGCTGCAGCGATCGCCGACCTACGTGGTGCCGTTGCCGGCGCAAGACCGCATCGCGGAGTGGCTCAAGCAGCGGCTGCCGCCGATGTGGGCCTACCGGCTGGTGCGCTTGAAGAACATCACGCTGGGCATGCTGTTCTTCAAGTTTGCCCGGCGCTGGCCCGACAAGGCGCGTGCGCGGCTGCTGGGCCTGGTGCGCCAGCAGCTGGGCCCGGGGCACGACCTGGCCCGGGACTTCACGCCGCGCTACAACCCCTGGGACCAGCGGGTGTGCGCCGTGCCCGACGGCGATCTGTTCAAGGCCCTCCGATCGGGCCGCGCCGCGGTGGTCACCGACCAGATCCAGCGCTTCACCGCGTCGGGCATCCGGCTGGCCTCGGGGCGCGAACTGCCGGCCGACATCGTCGTCACCGCCACCGGGCTGCAGCTCAACCTGCTGGGCGACGTGGTCTTCCGCGTCGACGGCCAGGCCTGCGATTTCAGCCGGAAGCTGGCCTACAAGGGCATGATGCTCAGCGGCGTGCCCAACCTGGTCTACACCTTCGGCTACACCAACGCCTCGTGGACGTTGAAGGCCGACCTGACCGCCGACTACCTGTGCCGCTTGATGGTGCACCTGCAGCGCCACGGCCTGGCGGCAGCCACGCCGCGCCACGATGCCGGCGTGCGGCCCTTGCCCTTCCTCGACTTCTCGTCGGGCTACGTGCAGCGCGGGCTGGCCATGCTGCCCAAGCAGGGCGACCGCAAGCCCTGGCGGCTGTACCAGAACTTCCTGCTCGACCTGCTGACGCTGCGCTTCGGCCGGCTCGACGACGGCACGCTGCAGATGACGCCGGCGGGTGTGCCGGTGGCGCGTGATCCGGCGGGCGCACCGCCAGCCTGAGCCACTGCGCCATTGCGCCATTGCGCCAGCGCGGCGGCGCGGCGGCGCGGGAATCCCGGTGCTTGACCTCGGCCGGCTGTCGCCCTAAAGTGATATCACTTTGACATCAGTCTGGAGACCATGATGAACAAGAACGCGGCGTCCGAACGGCCGGCCAACGCCACCGGCGGCTGGCCCTGGGTGGTGGGCGGTCTGGCGCTGGCAGCGGTGGCGGCGCTGTTGCTGATCGGCCG
>JAURXG010000400.1 GCA_030654555.1 Aquabacterium sp. | reverse complement strand
CAGGGCGCGCCCAGCAGCAGGCCACGGCCCAGCGCCTGCTGCGCCGCGCCCGCCCGGCTGGTGAGCCACAGCCCGGCGTCGTCGAGCTTGACGATGCCGGCCACCAGCCCGTACACGCCCACCGTCATCACCAGCGAGATGCCCGCCAGCACGGTGAACTGCTGCATGAAGGGCGCGCTGGCCACGGTGCCCAGCGTGATGGCCACGATCTCGGCCGAGAGCACGAAGTCGGTGCGCACCGCGCCCTTGATCTTGTCCTTCTCCAGCGCCACCAGGTCGATGTTCGGATCGGCCAGCGCCTGCACCAGCGCCTCGCGCTGGGCGGCATCGTCAGCCGCGCTGTGCAGGAACCGGTGCGCCAGCTTCTCGAAGCCCTCGAAGCACAGGTAGGCGCCGCCCACCATCAGCAGCGGCGTGATCAGCCACGGCGCCACCGCGCTGATGGCCAGCGCCGCCGGCACCAGGATGACCTTGTTGAGCAACGAGCCCCGGGCCACCGCCCACACCACCGGCAGCTCGCGGTCGGCGTTGACGCCGGTCACCTGCTGCGCATTGAGCGCCAGGTCGTCGCCCAGCACGCCCGCGGTCTTCTTGGCCGCCACCTTGGTCATGGTGGCCACGTCGTCGAGCACGCTGGTGATGTCGTCGAGCAGGGCAAGCAGGCTGGTGGCCATGGGCAGGGCAGTTCAGGCAGGCGCCGCGATGGGCAGGGCCACCATGCTATCCGCCCGCCCCGCGGCGGCTCGGTGCGCCAGCACGCGCAACGGTCAGGCGCCTGCGGCGCTCAGGGCTTGCCGGAGATCTGGCGGTTGATCTCGACCAGCCGGTCGTTGTAGTCCTGGATCGTGCGCTGGCACTGCACGATCATCTCGGCCAGCAGCTGGTCGTGCGCGGCGCAGTCGCGCAGCGCCTTGCGGTCGAGCTGGTGCAGCTGCAGCACCTCGCCGTAGGTGGCGCCGTTGGCGATGGCCTGCGGCGCCTGGCAGCGCCGGGCCAGCTGCTCGGCCGGCACGGGGCAGTTGATCGGCGCGACCACCACCGGTAGCGTGGGTGCGCAGCCGGCCAGCGCGCCCAGCGCGACGGCAAATGCCCATGAGGAGTTGCAGAGGCAGCGCATGTCAGTCATCCCTGGCGCCGGGCGCCACGCTCGACGCCTGAAACGGACAGAAGCCAGCGAACGCCGCGGAACCGGCTTCGCCGGGTCGCTGGCGTTGCCCCCTTGAGGGGGCGCGCGAAGCGCGTAGGGGGTGTTTCATGTCAGCTTCCCTGCAGCGGTGTCAGCAGCGGCGCAGGCACCGGCACCTTCGAACATTCGAAGCCGGCGATCTGCGTCTCCTTGTCGGCCACCTCCTGCTTCAGCCGCGCGTTGTCGGCCAGCAGCCGCTGCCGCTCCTCGGCCGAGGTGGTGGCGTCCTGGAGGCGGGCCTCGTTGCTGCGGATGGTGGCCTGGCTGCTGTCGCGCGCCCGGCCCAGCGCGGCGATGGTCTTGTCGCGCTGGGCCAGCGCGCCGGTCAGCTCGTCCTTGACCTTGGCGTGCTCGGCATCACGCTGCTGCTGGCCCTGCTGAAACTCGCTGGTCAAACGCGCCACGCGCTGTTTGAGGTCGCGGTCGAGCTGGTCGCGCTCGGCGATGGCCTGCTCGCCCACGGCCTTGGCCTTGTCCAGCGCCTCGATGGCGTCGCGCCCCTTCCACGAGCCGGCATACCAGCCGGCCCCACCGGCCAGCGCCATGATGATCAGGTAGATCAGGTTCTGCATGCGGCCCTCGCCCTGGCTTGGATCTCACGGCATGCTGTCACGAGCGGCCGGCGCGCGCCCTCCCACGAATCGCAGCGCGCGCAGCCCGCCTACCGCGACAGCGCCAGCTTCAGCCCGAAGCCCACCAGCAGCGTGCCGGCCAGCCGGTTGAGCCAGCGCACCGCGCGCGGGCTGGCGCGCAGCCGCTCGGCAAAGTGCCAGGTCAACCCCACCGCCAGCGCGCCGTACAGGAAGGTGAGCACCGCCACCGTGGCCGCCATGAAGCCGAAGGTCAACAGCCCCTGGTGCCGCGCCGGGTCGACGAACAGCGGAAAGAAGGCCATGTAGAAGACGATCGCCTTGGGGTTCAGCAATGTGATCGTCAGCGCCTGGCGGAAGTACTGGCCGGCGCGGATGTGCAGCACCGGCGCGTCGCCGGGCTTGCTGGTGATCATTTTCCAGCCCAGCCAGGCCAGGTAGGCGGCGCCCAGCCACTGCACGCCGGCAAACAGCATCGGCGAGGCCGACAGCAAGGTGGCCACGCCGGCCACCGCCAGCCACATCAGCACCTGGTCGCCGGCGATCACGCCCAGCGTGGCGGCCAGCCCGCCCAGCAACCCGCCCTTGCCGGTGGAGGTGATCAGCGCCAGGTTGCCCGGCCCCGGGATCGCCAGGAACACAATCACCGCCACCACGAAGGCCCCGTAATCCGCCACGCCGAACATGCCTGCTCCTCACACTGAATCTGGTCGCCGATGATGCCAGCCCTGCACGGCCTGGCCGGCCATCCCCGCGAGGACGAGATCGACTTCAGCGCCATCCGTGCGCAGGGCGCCGGCGGGCAGAACGTCAACAAGGTCAGCAATGCGGTGCACCTGCGCTACGACATCGCCGCCAGCAGCCTGCCCGAGGCGGTGAAGGCCCGGCTGCTGGCCTGGCCCGACCAGCGCATCAGCAGCGACGGCACCGTGGTGATCAAGTCGCAGGACCACCGCAGCCTGGAGCGCAACCGCGCCGACGCCATCGAGCGCCTGCGCGAGCTGATCGAGGAAGCCGCCCATGTGCCCAAGGCGCGGCGCGCCACCAAGCCCACCAAGGGCTCGCAACGCCGGCGCGTGGAAGGCAAGGTGCAGCGCGGCCAGATCAAGGCGCTGCGCGGCAAGGTGGGTGGGCGCAACGCCGATTGACCAACACGGCCGTTGCGGCGACCATGCGCCCGCCGCGCGTGGCGGCCCAGGAGTTCGCATGGCCTTGCCCTTCCCCACCGACGAGCCCTTCCTGAAGGGCTACTACGCCCCGTTGCACATGGAGTGCGACGCCGCCAACCTGCCGATCACCGGCGAGATGCCGGCCGGGCTGGAAGGCTGGCTGTACCGCAACGGGCCCAACCCGCAGTTCGCGCCGCGCGGGCCCTACCACTGGTTTGCCGGCGACGGCATGCTGCACGCCTTCCACGTCGAGCGCGGCCGCGTGGCCTACCGCAACCGCTGGGTGCAGACGCCCAAGTGGCAGCTCGAGCACGCCGAGGGCCAGGGCCTGTCGGGCACGTTCGGCAACCCGCGCTACAGCGATCCGCGCATCGTCGCGTTGAACTCCACCGTGGCCAACACCAACGTGGTCTGGCATGCCGGGCGGCTGCTGGCGCTGGAAGAAGCGCACGCGCCGTTCGAGGTCGACCCGGTCACGCTGGCGCCCAGGGGTTATGTCGATTTCGACGGCCAACTGGTCGGCCCGATGACCGCGCATCCCAAGATGGACCCGGTCAGCGGCGAGATGGTGTTCTTCGGTTATGCCGCCAATGGCCGCTTCACGCCCGACGTGCGCCTGCACGTGGTCGACCGCGACGGCGCGCTGCAGCGCTCCGAGCACCTGGTGGCGCCCTACGCCAGCATGGTGCACGACTTCGTCGTCACCCGCGACTGGATCATCCTGCCGATCTTCCCGCTCACCGGCTCGATGGAGCGCGCCCGCGGCGGCCTGCCGCCCTTCGCCTGGGAGCCCGACAAGGGCACGCACGTGGCGCTGATCCCGCGCCACGGCACGGTGGCCGAGGTGCGCTGGTTCGATGCCGACCCCTGCTACGTGTTCCACCCGATGAACGCCTTCGACACGCCCGACGGCAAGGTGGTGTGCGACATGATGAAGTACCCGGTGGCGCCGCTGTTCCCGCTGCCCGACGGCCGCCGGGCCACGGCCGAGCCGCCGGTGGCCCGGCTGGTGCGCTGGACCTTCGACCCGGCCGGCCATGGCAAGGGCTTCACCGAACAGGCGCTGGACGACCACGCCGGCGAGTTTCCGCGGCTGGACGAACGCTTCACCGGCCTGCCCTACCGGCACGGCTACTTCCAGGGCGGCGCCGTGACCGACGCAGTGGGCAGCCGAGAAGCCCGCAACGGCCTGGCCCACATCGACCTGCACACCGGCCAGGTCAAGCTCTGGCAACCCGGCACCGGCGACCACTGCGGCGAGCCGGTGTTCGTGCCACGCAGCGCCGACGCGGCCGAGGGCGACGGCTGGCTGCTCAGCGTGATCTTCCGCGCCGAGACGCAGTGCAGCGACCTGGCGGTGTTCGACGCCGGCCAGGTCGAGCAGGGCCCGCTGGCGCTGGCCCACCTGTCGCACCGGGTGCCGGCCGGCTTCCACGGCAACTGGCGCCCGGGCACCGGCGCCGCGGCCTGATCAGGCGCTCAGCCCACCGCCTGATAGGGCCGCACCAGCCGCAG
>JAURXG010000513.1 GCA_030654555.1 Aquabacterium sp. | reverse complement strand
CTCTTGCATCACCCGTGGAATCTGCGCGATCGGCATGTAGATGCGCCGTTCTTCACCGAACTCGCCCAGCACCCCACCGTCGGCCGAGATCACCCGCAGCGGCAGCTTGGGCCGGTAGTCGGTCAGGCCGACGATCTCGGGCAGGTTGGGGTAGGCCACCGCCAGCCCCACGCCCACCAGCAGCGCCACCGACAGGCCCAGCGCCAGCCCGGCTGCCAGCAACCAGGCCAGGCCCTTCATCAGCCAGCCACCCGGGCGGCTGGCGGCCGAACGGACTGGCCGCTGGGCCGGTGGGGGCGGCGACGGCGCGCGATCGGTCTGGCGCTGCTGCTGGTGGCCGCCGTGGCGCTGGCGGTGGCCTATCCCAACCTGCCCGAGATCAGCGGCCTGGCCGACTACCGGCCCAAGCTGCCGCTGCGGGTGCTGTCGTCCGACGGCGTGCTGCTGGGCGAGTTCGGTGAAGAGCGCCGCATCTTCACGCCCATCGCGCAGATCCCGCGGGTGATGCAGGAGGCGGTGCTGGCGATCGAGGACGCCCGCTTCTACCGCCACGACGGGGTGGATTACCTGGGCGTGATCCGCGCGGCGCTGGCGCAGTTCAACAAGGCCAAGAGTCAGGGCGCGTCCACCATCACGATGCATGTGGCGCGCAACTTATACCTGTGGACCGAGAAGACCTTCACCCGCAAGATCTACGAGATCCTGCTGGCGTTGAAGATCGAGCGGCAACTGAGCAAGCCGCAGATCCTGGAGATCTACATGAACCAGATCTTCCTGGGGCAGCGGGCCTACGGCTTCGCGGCGGCCAGCGAGATCTACTTCGGCAAGCCGCTGGCCGAGGTGACGGTGGCCGAGGCGGCGATGCTGGCCGGCCTGCCGCAGGCGCCCAGCGCCTACAACCCCATCAGCAACCCGCAGCGTGCGGCGCGGCGCCAGCAGTACATCATCGACCGCATGGAGGTCAACGGTTTCATCACCGAGGAGCAGGCTGTGGCGGCCCGCGCCGAGACCCTGCACCTGCGCGCGCCGGCCGAATCGGTGGTGCATGCCGAGTACGTGGCCGAGGCGGTGCGCCAGCTGGTGTCCAGCCAGTACGGCGCCGAGACCACCACGCGCGGGCTGAACGTGTACGTGACGGTGGACGCCGCCGACCAGGCCGTGGCCTACCGCGCGCTGCGCCGCGGCCTGCTCGACTACGAGCGCCGCCAGCACTACCGCGGCCCCGAAGACCATGTGCTGCTGCCGGCCGACCCCAAGGAGCTGGACACCCGCATCGCCGAGGCGCTGGCCGACCACCCCGACAACGACGAGCTGAAGGCCGCCGTGGTGCTGGAGGCCTCGCCCAAGAAGGTGGTGGCGGTGCTGCAGTCGGGCGAGAGCATCACCGTCACCGGCGACGGGCTCAAGCCGGTCACCTCCGGCCTGGCCGACAACGCCGAGCCGCAGAAGCAGATCCGCCGCGGCGCGGTGGTGCGCGCGGTGCGCGGCCCCAAGGGCGACTGGACGCTGACGCAGCAGCCCGAGGTCGAGGGCGCCTTCGTGGCGATGGACCCGCGCACCGGTGCCATCCGCGCGCTGGTGGGCGGCTTCGATTTCGGCAAGAGCAAGTTCAACCACGTCACCCAGGCCTGGCGGCAGCCGGGCTCCAGCTTCAAGCCCTTCATCTACTCGGCGGCGCTGGAGCGCGGCTTCACGCCGCAGACCGTGGTCAACGACGCGCCGCTGTTCTTCGATGCCGGCACCACCGGCAGCCAGCCCTGGGAGCCCAAGAACTACGACGGCAAGTTCGAGGGCCCGATGCCGCTGAAGACGGCGCTGGCCAAGTCCAAGAACATGGTGTCGATCCGGGTGCTGCAATCCACCGGCGTGCAGTTCGCGCAGGACTGGATCACCCGCTTCGGCTTCGAGGCCGCCAAGCACCCGGCCTACCTGACGATGGCGCTGGGCGCCGGCTCGGTCACGCCGCTGCAGATGGCCAGCGGCTACAGCGTGTTCGCCAACGGTGGCTACCGCGTCAACCCGATGCTGATCACCCGCATCACCGACAACAAGGGCCGCGTGCTGCAGCAGAGCCCACCCCCGGTGATCGACGAGTCCATGCGCACGATCGAGGCGCGCAACGCCTTCGTGATGAGCCAGTTGCTGGCCGAAGTGGCCCGCTCGGGCACCGCGGCGCGGGTGTACGGCACGTTCAAGCGCCTGGACCTGGCCGGCAAGACCGGCACCACCAACGATTCGATGGACGCCTGGTTCGCCGGCTACCAGCCGAACCTGGCCGCGGTGGTGTGGATCGGCTACGACAACCCGCGCAAGCTGGGCGACCGTGAAACCGGCGGTGGCCTGGCCCTGCCGGTGTGGATGGAGTACATGGCGCATGCGCTGCGCAAGCTGCCCGAGCAGCCCTGGACCGTGCCCCAAGGGCTGGTGCAGCGCAACGGCGACTGGATCTTCGACGAGTACAGCGGCGGCGAAGGCATCAGCAGCGTGGGCCTGGACGACAAGCTGCCCGCGCCGCCCACCGAGGGCGAGCGCAAGAGCATCCTCGACCTGTTCAGGTAAGCGCTGGCGGCTCGAACACCAGCGCCTGGCCGGCCTGCGCGCTGGCATGCTGAGACAGCGCGGCAAAGAATTCGCTGCCGTCGCGCGTGTCCAGCCACTGGCCGGCCACGTGGCGGTAGTGGTGGCCGCCGGCGCGCGCCGCCAGCCAGATCTCGTGCAGCGGCGGCTGGGTGTTCAGCACGATCTTGCTGCCGCCGGGCAGACTCAGCTCGAGCAGGCCGCCGGTGCGCTGGCTGTCGATGTCGACCACGTCGTCGTCCAGCCAGCGGTCGATCGTCGATTCGACGGCGGCCAGCACCGCGTGCGACAGGCGATGGAATTCGCTGTCGGTCAGCGGCGTGGCGGCCGGTGCTGCCGAGGGGGTGGCCGAGGTCATGGTCGATAGAATCCAGGCGATGAGATTGTTTTCGAGTTTAGCGAGCCGGCCTGCGCGGCGTGCGGCGCAGCGGGTTGCCCTGCTGACCACGCTGTTGTCGGCCAGCGTCCTGGTGGCTGCTTGCGGCCAGAAGGGCGCGCTCACCCTGCCCAAGCCGGCCCTGCCCTCGCCGGCCCAGATTTCGCCGGCCAACAGCGCGGCGTCCGCCGCGGCCCCCCGATGACCCTCGACCCCCTGCCCGGCGCACCCTTCCTGCAGTGCCGCGGCCCCGACCTGTGGCTGGACGGCGTGCGCCTGGCCGATGTGGCCGCCGAATTCGGCACGCCGCTCTACGTCTACTCACGCAACGCGATGCGCCACGCTGCCGCCGCCTACCAGCGTGCACTGGCCGGCCGACCGCACCTGCTGTGCTACGCGATGAAGGCCAACTCCAGCCTGGCCGTGCTGAAGACCTTTGCCGACCTGGGCCTGGGTTTCGACATCGTCTCGGCCGGTGAACTGGCGCGGGTGATCGCCGCGGGTGCCGATCCGGCCAAGGTGGTGTTCTCGGGTGTCGGCAAGAAGCCCGACGAGATGCGCGCCGCGTTGCTGGCCGGCGTGAAGTGCTTCAACGTCGAGAGCGACCCCGAGCTGGACACGCTGTCGCAGGTGGCCACCGCGCTGGGCCGCGTGGCCCACATCAGCCTGCGCGTGAACCCCGACGTCGATGCCCAGACCCACCCGTACATCTCCACCGGGCTGAAGGGCAACAAGTTCGGCGTTGCGCACGAGCAGGCGCGCGCGGTATACCGCCGCGCCGCCACGCTGCCCGGCATCCGCGTGACCGGCATCGACTGCCACATCGGCTCGCAGATCACCACGGTGGCGCCCTACCTCGACGCCCTCGACCGGCTGCTCGACCTGATCGAGTTGGTCGAGGCCGACGGCGTGCACATCGCCCACATCGACCTGGGCGGCGGCCTGGGCATCACCTACACCGACGAGCAGCCACCCGCGGCCGACGAGATGGTGGGCCAGTTGCTGGCGCGCATCGATGCGCGTGGCCACGGCCACCGCGAGGTGCTGATGGAGCCCGGCCGCTCGCTGGTGGGCAATGCCGGCGTGCTGCTGACCGAGGTGCTGGTGCTCAAGCCCGGCGGGTTGGGGGAAGGCGAGAAGAACTTCTGCATCGTCGACGCGGCGATGAACGACCTGGCCCGCCCGGCGATGTACCAGGCCTGGCATGGCATCGTGCCCTGCCAGC